>CBDTYJ010000330.1:0-3098 GCA_965364575.1 uncultured Gammaproteobacteria bacterium | reverse complement strand
CGTGCCGCATCTACCACTGTCAGATCCGCGCGCGTCTCGAAGTCGAACAGGCTCCCGGCTACATCCGGGAAGTCATCGGTGTCGGGATCGTCGGCGGTCGCCGAGCAGGAGAACGCCACGGTGTAATCGCCCGGTGCCACGAAACCGAATTTGAACCGGTATTTCAGATCGACCAGGTCGTAGCGTACGGCGGCCGTCGCCAGGACTTCGGCGCGCCCGTCGTTCTCCTCCATGTCGATATCGTCCACCGGCGTCTCGGCCCCTACAGTCTTCTCGAACAGATAGACCCGGTTGCCACCGTCCGGCGCGCAGCGCTCGGCGTCGGTCTCGTCCACATACACCAATGTCTCACCCACGGTACCCCAGATGCTGCCGCATTCGGCGCGGTCGAGCACCCGCAGGGCTGGGTGCAGGAAGCACAACGGCACCCCGTTCTCCTCCTGGCCCGGCGGGCAATGGATCGCCTGGGCAAGATCCCAGTCGATGATGAAGTCCGCCTCCCCGTTGACCGGGAGATTGAAGGGCCGCACCAGCCTTAGTTCGGAGACGAGCTGGCTGGGGATGGACAAGGGATATTCTTCCCCGGACTCGAAGCGCACGTAGGAATCGGATACGTTTTCGGCCGCATTCACTTCCAGCCGGATCCAGGTGTAACGGCCGGCCGGCAGCCTCGCGTCACGCAGGAGCTCCTCGCTGAGTCCGTCCTGCAGCGCCGCCAGATCGATGTTCCTGGGCGGATCGAAAGTGAAATGATGCAGCTCGCCGCCTGCCTCCTGCAGGGTCAGGCCGGAGAACTGGATGTTGGCAACGTCTATGCCCTCGTCCGCGGGCGTGTCGGTGATCGCCACGGAGACGGACCCCGTGTCCGGTGCTCCACCGCCGCCACCGCCGCCGCAGGCCGCCAGGGCCAGCACGGCCATGGACAGGGTCAGACGCATCAATGTGTTGGTAATCATGGCTGACCTCCTCTGATCCGGAAGCAGATGCCCCGGCGACATGGGATGTAGCCGAAAGACACCGCCCGGTCACTATCAACATAGGGTTGGTCAGCGTTCAGAACACTGGGGTCGTTTCCTCATGCGGGGCCAGGGGGCAGGATCCCGTCCGAACCGGGCACGCAACGGGAATCAGGCGGCCAACATCCCCGGTCGAAAGGGCGCCCGCCGGGCCGAGATGGATGCCGGCCGGAGCACATGGCCGGTCGGGCTCTCAGTCGAGCAAATCGGAGACCTTCTTCTTCAGTTCCCCGGCCTTCTTGTCGCCGGCGTCCATCAGGTCGGCCAGGTACTTGCGCCCTCTGCTGGCCTTTTCCTTGAGTTCGTTGACCCGGCTCCAGAGCTCCTTTTCCAGCTCCGCATCGGCGGCCTCGGATTCCGCTTCCGCGTGCTTGGCCCGGGCCTTCGCCTCCGCCGACTCGATCTCCGCGTTCCAGCTCTCCAACTGCCTCTCGAGTTTGTCTTTCAGTAGTTTGCGCAGGTCCATGGGTTCACTCCGAACGGCCAGGTCTGTGTCGAGTATAGGTCATTGTTGCGTCGCAGCAAGTCGCCTCCGATTCTCTCCGCCCTCACCCCGGCGGGTAGACGTAGCTCGCCTGGATACCCAGCGGCAGTCCCAGCGCCCAGTATCCCAGCAGGAACAGCGACCAGGTGATCAGCAGCACCACCGAATAAGGCAGCATCATGGCCACCAGGGTGCCGATGCCCGAGGCTTTGAAATACCGCTGGCAGAAGACCACGATCAGCGGGAAGTAGGGCATCAGCGGCGTGATGATATTGGTGGTGGAGTCGCCGACCCGGTAGGCGGCCTGGGTCAGATCCGGCGAGATACCCAGGCTCATCAGCATGGGCACCAGGATGGGCGCCAGCAGGGCCCACTTGGCAGACGCCGAGCCCACCAGCAGGTTGACCGTGCCCGTCACCAGGATGATCCCCAGCAGCGTGAAGCTGGGCCACAGACCCATGCTCTTGAGCCAGTTCGCGCCCTCGATGGCGATCAACGCACCCAGGTTCGACTGGCCGAAGGCGTAGATGAACTGGGCGGCGAAGAACGCCATCACCATGTAGTAGCCCATGTCGCTCATGGACTTGGTCATGCCGGCGATGATGTCCCGATGGGTCTTGACCGTGCCCGAGACGTAGCCATAGAGGATGCCCGGCACCAGGAACAGGAGGAATATCAGCGGCACGATGGAACGCATCAGCGGCGCGCCGAATCCTGCCAGTCCGCCCGCCTCGTCCCGCCATGGCGAGCCGTCCGGGATCGCCGAGACCAGCAGCAGCAATAGCAGGATCACCATGGAGGCCAGGGCGAAGCGCAAGGCCCGGCGCTCGCGGTCGGTCAGCGCGTCCATGGTCGGCAGGTCGTCGGTGTCGCCGTCGACCGGCGTGGAACCCTGCAGACGCGGCTCGACGATGCGGTCGGTCAGGAACCAGCCCAGCCCGATGATCAGCAGCGACGAAACGGTGGTGAAGAAATAATTGTTGAGCGGATTGACCGTGTGAGCCGGGTCCAGCACCTGGGCGCCGGCGGCCGTCAGACCCGCCAGGAGCGGATCCAGGGCCGAGGGGACGAAGTTGGCCGAGAATCCGCCGGAGACGCCGGCGAAGGCCGCGGCGATGCCCGCCAGGGGATGCCGGCCGGCGGCATAGAAGATCACGCCGCCGATAGGGATCACCAGCACATAGCCGGCATCCACCGCCGAGTGACTGACGATGCCCACCAGGATCAGCATGGGGGTGAGCAGCCGGCGGTTGGTGAAAGATAACAGCGCTCTCAAGGCGGCGTTGATAAACCCCGTATGCTCGGCCACGCCGATACCCAGCATCGCCACCAGCACCACGCCCAGGGGTGGGAAGCTGACGAATACCTGCACCATCTGGGACAGGAAGCCGGTGATCTCCCGGCCCTCGAGCAGATTCTTGACCACGATGGGCTCGCCGGTGCGCGGATCCAGCGCGGAGAACTGCACGTCGGCCAGAAAGGCCGAGAATCCCCATGTCAGCAGCAAGAAGATGAAGAACAGGATGGCGGGATCGGGCAGCTTGTTGCCGGCCCGCTCGATCCAGTCCAGGGTGCGGTTGAGCCAGCCGCGATCGGCG
>CBDTYJ010000329.1:0-3105 GCA_965364575.1 uncultured Gammaproteobacteria bacterium | reverse complement strand
CTGCACGGCACCCAGGGCCAGGAAGCGAGGACGCCGGAAGGCACCGATTTCTCCCACCTTGCCGGCAACCTGTCCTGGAGCGCGTATCACCTTCACAAGGGTTACCGGATCGACGATCACTGCGCACGCTGTCCGCGAACGGCCGCGCTGATGGATTCCCTGCCGCTTCCGGTGGCCGAGGGCTGGATGCCGGAGACCTTCTTCTCGGTGCTGGCGCCCGGCGAGCACATCATCCCCCATCTCGGCCAGATGAACGGTCGCCTGACCGTCCATCTGGGTCTGATCATCCCGCCGGACTGCGGCATCCGGGTGGGCGACGAGACGCGGGGTTGGGAGGAAGGCAAGGTTCTGGCCTTCGACGACAGTTTCTTGCACGAAGCCTGGAACCGGAGCGACCGGGAGCGCGCCGTGTTCATCTTCGAGGCCTGGCATCCGGACATGAGCGCCGCCGAGATCGACGGCGTGCAGCATTTCCTGAAGACCCGGACGCGCTGGCTGCAACAGGTCGGAGCAGAACACAGCGGCGGCTGAACCCCGCGCCGACCGCGTGAGCCACTCAGTTTCGGGCGGAAAGATATTTCTCCCGGCGCACCTGGCGGACGCCGAAGCCCTTCTCCTTCAGCATCTCCACGGCCTCGTCCACCATGTTGGGATTGCCGCAGAGATAGACGATGTCGCGTTCCGGATCCGGCTCCAGCGCCGCGAACCGGTGCTGCACATAGCCCTCGCTTTCCCATTCTTCGGCATCGGCCGGCAGTTCCCGGCTGTAGCATGCGCGGAAGCGGAAACGCTCGTTGCGGCCGGCAAGGTCCCGGAAGGCATCGGCATACAGGAGTTCCTGCCTGCTGCGCACGCCCAACAACAGTTCCACGCTGTGCCCGTCCTGTCCCAGCAGCTGCTCCAGTTCGGGCAGCATGGAGTGGTACGGGGTCACGCCCGTCCCGGTGGCCACGAGGAGATAGCGGCACGGTGGATCGTCCCGGAGAACGAAGCGGCCGTAGGGTCCGCTGCCCTCCACCATGTCCCCGGGCTTAAGGCCGAATAATTTTTCGGTGGCGAAGCCGCCCTCCACCGGCGCCACCGCGATCTCGATCACATCCGAGCTCCCGGGCTGAGTGACGACGCTGTAGCTGCGGTGGGTGCGGTGGCCTTCCCGGTCCCAATGCAGATTGATGAACTGCCCGGCGGTGAATTCGAACGGCTCCCGGTCCGCCCGGCGGAAGGCGAACTGCCTGACCGTCGGCGTGAGTTCCAGGCTGTTGTCCAGGGTCAGCGGAAAGGTATTCCGGGTCATCGTGGTCCTCGCATCGAGGCGCTCTTTTAACACAGGCGCCTGCGGGTGACCACGCCCGGCGGTCGAGATGCGCTAGTATATGGCGCCCTGCTCGACCATCACCCGAGGATGCAAGAAATGCTCGCAAGACGTGCAACGCTGGCGGCCACCCTGATGCTGGCAATGCTGTCCGCCCCATGCGCGGCTATGGATGCGGAGACCGGCCAGGCCCTGGATGCCGCTCTCAACGGCAATCAACGTTCGGCCGCCAACAAGGCCCGGGACCTCTATCGTCATCCTCGCCCCACGCTGGAGTTCTTCGGCATCGAAGCCCATATGACGGTGGTGGAGCTGTGGCCGGGCGGCGGCTGGTACACCGAGATACTGGCGCCGACCCTGCGCGGAAGCGGCAAGCTCGTGGCCGCCCACTACGGGGAGAACACCGGGTCCGATTACCGGACCCGCAATTATCTGGGCTTCGTCGAAAAGCTGGCGAGCCGACCCGACGTCTATGACCAGGTGAAAGTCCTGGCCTGGGGCAAGGGCGCCGGCAATGCGCTGGGACAGGATGGCTCGGCGGATATGGTCGTGACATTCCGCAACATCCACAGCCTGATCCGGGACGGACAGCTTGACCAGTTTCTGGATGCGGCCTTCCGGGTCCTGAAGCCGGGCGGCGTGCTCGGCGTCGTGCAGCATCGCGGCAAACCGCTCTCGGCGCGGGGCCCCGAAGATGTGGATATCGCCAAGGAGGCGGAATCCGGTTACGTGCCCCAGGCTTATGTCATCGACAAGATCACGGCGGCGGGCTTCGTCCTCGACGGACAGAGCGAGATCAACGCCAATCCCCGCGACACCAAGGACCACCCGGAGGGCGTCTGGAGCCTGCCTCCGTCGCTGCGTCTAGGTGAAAAGGACCGGGAGAAGTACGTGGCCATCGGCGAGAGCGACCGTATGACGCTGCGCTTCGTCAAGCCGGCGGGCTGAGTCGGTTCACCCCAGACGGACCGGGTGCTGCAGCAATTCGGCGAAGACCTGTCTGAGCCGCCGCCGGGTGACCTCGAATCGCGGATGGGCAAGTGCGGTGGATGGCCGGCCTTCATCCATATAGACCCGCTGGCACATCTCGATCTGGATCGCCTCGACGTCTTCCAGCCGGCCGTAATGGTCGGTGATGAATCCACCCTTGTAAGGCTGGTTGATAGCGACGCTGAGGCCCTGCCTCGCGAAGCTCCCGGCCAGGGCGTCCCGGAGCCAGTCACCGCAGCTCTGGCCGTCCCGGTCGCCCAGGTAGATGTCGTCGGCCAGGGCATCGTGAAGCCGGTTGGCCGCGCTGGCGACGCTGTGAGCATCGATCAGGACCGCGTGCCCGAAGCGCTGACGGAGATCCATCAGCAGCCTTAACAGCTCGGCGTGATACGGCGCATGATAGAGCTGGCGCCGGCGCTCGATCTCCCCGGGATCCGGCGGCTGCCGGAACACCGCCTCACCCTGGAAGGTCTCCACGGGCACCAGTCCGGTTTCGAATCGTCCCGGATAGAGCGGCGCCGACTTCGGGCTGCGGTTCAGATCCACGACAAAACGGCTGTATACGGCGTGGATGGTCGTGATGCCGAGACCGGGGAGAAAATCATAGAGCTCATGCAGGTGCCAGTCGGTCATGGGCAGCGCAGCCATGGCCGGCCCGGCCAGCGTGGCCATGACCGCTTCCGGCATGGCCACTCCGGCGTGAGGGATGCTGACCAGCACGGGCACCGGCGCAGTCACGGGGAGCCGCACCTCGAACGGTGGCGGTGTCGCAGTATGTGTCACGTCCCGTCTCCTGGTATCCC
>CBDTYJ010000328.1:0-3106 GCA_965364575.1 uncultured Gammaproteobacteria bacterium | reverse complement strand
CTTTTACCGGCATGGTATCGCCGAAAGACATCCCGTCTTTCATCCAGGCGGCCGACGTGATTGCCTCGCCCCGCTCCAGCGGCACCAACACGCCGCTCAAGATTTACGGCTATATGCGCACCGGCCGCGCCCTGGTCGCCACCGACCTGCCGACCCATACCCAGACCCTGGATTCGGAGATCGCCCATCTGGTGGCGCCGGAGCCCGCCGCGTTTGCAGCGGGCCTCGCCCGGGTACTCGGGGATGACGGATACCGGGAATCCCTGGCGGCCGCCGCCGCTCGTCGAGCCGACGCCCATTTCTCGGACGCCATGTACCTGCAGAAAGTCAGGGACTTCTACGAAGCGGTGATGAGCCGCCGCAGCGGCACCCGGGAAAGCGGACTGGCCACCCCGGTCGCCGAACGCTGACGTTCGAGAAACTCGATCAGGATGGCCCAGAAGGGCTCGAACATATCTGGCCGGAAATAGACGGTTTCAGAGCCGTAGAACGAGCGTACGCCGCAATAATGCCCTGTTCCCGGCAGGGTGTGATACTCGATCGGACCTGGCAGGGTGGCGACGATCGAATCCAGATAGGCCAGCTTGGCCGCCCCTTCCATCTCTCCGTCGATGAGCAGGATCGGCTGATGGTCCCCGGCGGCGAGCCGGGTCTCCGCCAGCAGGCGGATATTGCCCAGCGAATAAGCGAAACGCGCCACATCGACCGGAACAGGCTCCTCCAGGCGCCGGTCCGCCGCGAAACGCGCCCGCACCCACTCGGGCACCTGCACATCCTCTGCCCGGGTAAACCGCCCCGGCCCGACCAGGATCAGCGCCCTGACCCGGGGATTTTCGAGCCCGCCCTCCAGGGCGTGGTTGGCACCCATTGAATGCCCCAGCACGAAGATGTTGGCCGGATCCGCGTCTTCCTTTTCCAGCAGAAAGTCGATGACCCGGTTCAGGTCGGCAGCCGTCCGCCAGGATTCCGGGTCATCGGGATCGACCGGGTCCGTGGTGTCCCCGAACCCGCGGGCGTCGGGGGCGATCACAAGAAACCCTGCCGCCGCCAGGCGCGCGCCTAGCAGCCTGACCAGCCCCGCCTTGCGGCCCCAGGGGTAGCTGCCGTGCTGGATGATCAGAGCAGGAGCCGGCCCCTCGGTCGCCGGCCGATATACGCCGGCCGTGATGGTCACCGGAGAGCGGTCACTGTCTTCGGTGGCGGGGATGACGACGGTGCCGGCCGCCGGAATCTCGACGCGCTCGATGTCGCTCCAGCCATGGAGGACGTCAAGCTCGCGGACGAAATAGGTGACTTCCCGCACAGGCTGGAAGATGACGCTCCGGAAACCGACCGGGTCGATCCGGAGAAACGCATACCCGCCGGCGGCCGCGGCGATCCCAAACAACGCCCCTGCGACGATGAGTTTCCGGAGGATGGACTTCACGGCGGCCTCAGGTCTTGTTGGTCTCCGGTTTCCGGCTTGCCGCGGGTTTGCCCCGGTACTTGCGCCGCTTGATCCGCTGGCGGATGGCGATGAACGGCCAGCCATATTTCGAGGTCAGGAAGCGGAACAACGGGTACCGGGTCCAGCGGCGCCGGCCGAGCCACATGATGAACGACTCGGAACGCTCCGCCATGTTCTCCCGGAACGTGGGCTTTTCCACTTCCCGGTCATAGACCGGTGCCGGACGTCCTGCCCGATGCAGACGCGCCACCCTGAGCGGCGCGTTCATCCCCTTCTTGACTGTATGCAGCTTGTGGGTCTTGTAGGCTGACTCCTGGGTGACGTCTCTGGCCACCAGCGTGCCATTCTCGATCGCCGTCTTCATGGCCTGAATGCCGGCCTCGGTCCTCGCGAGCATTTTCGACTGGGACGAGAACAGATAATTGCCGAATTCGTCACGGGTCCAGGCATCGCTGACCGAGATGTCCGAGAATTCCGCCGAGCCGTCGGCGCAGGTCTGGCAACGGAAGGGCGCGTACAGATAGGTCATGTAATTGATGGCGCCGTCCTTGAAGTTGGACTCGTGCAGGGGGATCTTCTGGCCATCCCGGGTGGTGGCGCGAATCTGGCCGGGCCAGTCCCCGTCGCGGAAACCGAAGTCCACCACGTCGGCCGGATCGACGCCGCGCATCTCCATCATCTCCAGGGCGATGTTCGGTTCCATGGCGCTGGCGCAGAACAGGCCGACGATGACCGAGATCTTGTCGACGATGGGATCGTTCTCCCGCTTGAGGCTACGGAGACCGTGGATCTGACACGGCAGGGCCGCCATCGCGTACTTGCCCGGCAGATCCCGGATCTCGGCGAGGATGGCGTTGACGGGGATGACGATGTACTTGGACTGCTGGCTGGCGAGCAGATCTTCGTAAGTCCGGGCGATGAAGACTTCCCCATGCCAGGGCTTGTCGGGATTCATCCGGGTGACGATGCAGCCGTCCACGGTGCCGTGTTTGAGCTGATCCCAAAGCAGCGCCGTGACCACGCCGCCGCCGGCACCGCCGCCGCGGATGCGCTCGTCGCTGGCGTAGCCCACATAGGTCATCGCCACGTGGCCGTCGAAGCCGACATCGTCGTCCCGATGGCCGAAGGTCGCTTCCGTCAGGTCCTTGAAATTCACGCTGCCGCCCGGGCAGATTTTGGCGCACAACCCGCATTCGGTGCATTTGGCGGGGTCGAGGCGGGGATAGAAATCCTCATCCACCGTGAGCGCATTTTCCGGGCAGGCACCGATGCAGGTGCCGCTACGCGCGCACAGCTCACGATCGCTGAACGCCACGGAGAGTTTGGCGGGATCGATCCCGCCGGCGTCGCTGACAGCTCTGTTCTTCATGGATTGACTCATGATGCTCCGTCCGGGGCAAAAAACGGTTTCAGGAATTCGGTGGCGGCGGCCGCCTTGCCCTTTTCCCGGGCGATGATCGGCGCCAGCTCCTCGCGGATGGCCTGGCGGTTCTCCCAGGTGGCCACGACGCGATCGGCCAGATAGTCCGACGTCAGCACGTCGAACTCCACCATCCGCTCGTCCTGGTCGATGGAGCGCATGTAGCCGCGGTTCTTCGGCGTGGCGATGATGCCCACCACGGGCGTGACCACGGACGACGCCAGGATCAGGGAATGGGT
>CBDTYJ010000327.1:0-3145 GCA_965364575.1 uncultured Gammaproteobacteria bacterium | reverse complement strand
GCCAGGCCGATTCGATCGCCATGGATCCGCACAAGTGGCTGTACAGCCCGATGGAGGCCGCATGTGCCCTGGTTCGGGACCCTGGCCTCCTCGTGGACGCATTCAGCTTCAAGCCGGTTTACTACCACTTCGACCGGGGCGACCGGGAGGGACTCAATTACTACGAGTACGGGATACAAAACTCCCGGGGCTTCCGCGCCCTCAAGGTATGGCTCGCCCTGAAGCAGGTGGGAGCGGAAGCCTGCCGGCAGATGATCCGCGACGATATCGCCCTCGCCCGCCAGCTTTACGACCTGGCCGCCGCCCATCCCCGTCTGCAGGCGGTGACCCATGGCCTCAGCATCACTACTTTCCGCTACGTCCCGGAGGGCGTGGATCCCGCCGACCCGGCCCGGCAGGAGTCGCTGAACGATCTTAATCGGCGTCTGCTCACCGCCCTCCAGTGCGGTGGTGAGGTGTTCCTCTCCAATGCGGTCGTGGAGGGCGACTACCTGTTGCGCGCCTGCGTGGTCAACTTCCGAACTAGCGGCGCGGACATGGCCGCCTTGCCGGAGATCGTGGTCAGGACCGCCCAGGCCCTGGAGTAGGCGACCGGCGATCTGCGTCGCCGCGGGACGCCGACGGCCCGTCAGTCGTCGGCGTGGATAAAGCCCCGGTCCCGCATCAGCGCCCGGGTATCCGGGTCGCGGCCGCGGAAGGCGCGATAGGCCTCGGCCGGTTCAACCGCGTTGCGCGGCGCGAACAGATTGTCCACCAGCTTGTCCGCCAACTCCGGGTCGTAATATCCGCCCGGGGCGGCGGCAAAGGCCTCCACGGCATCGGCGGTCAGGACGTCCGCCCATATGTAGCCGTAATAGCCGGCCGAATAGCCTTCGCTCGAGAAGGCATGGCCGAAGTGGGGGCTGCGATGACGCATGACGATCTCATCGGGCATGCCCAGTTCGGCCAGCTTCTCGCGCTCGAACGCATCGGGATCCAGTCCGCCCGGGTCGGTCGTGTGGAACATCAGGTCGATCAATGCCGACGCCAGGTACTCGGTGGTGGCGAAACCCTGGTTGAAATGCTCGGCGCGGCGGATCCGGGCCACCAGATCGGCCGGGATCGGCTCGCCGGTGACTACGTGCACCAGATACCTGTCGATGACCGGCTTGGTCAGCAGCCAGTGCTCCAGCAGCTGGGACTGGAATTCCGTGTAATCCCGCACGCCGGTATTGAGCGAGAGATAGTCGACCCGTGACGACAGGGCGTGCAGGGCATGGCCGAATTCGTGGAACAGGGTGCGGGCGTCGTCCCAGGAGATCAGCACCGGCCGGCCGGGTTCGCCGGCGACGAAGTTGGAATTGTTGGAGCTCAGGATCACGGGCTTGCCGCGGATCGTCTCGTGGGAGCGGTAGCTGATGGCCCAGGCGCCCGAGCGTTTCCCCTTGCGGGCGAACGGGTCCAGATACCAGAGGCCGATGAGGGCGCCGGTGGCCCGGTCCCGGACTTCCCAGACGCGGACATCTTCGTGGAACACCGGTACCGACCCGTCCGGGACCGGCGTGAAGGTGAACTCGAACAGTTCACCGGCGACAAAGAACATAGCCTCCCGGAGCTTGTCCAGCTGCAGGTACTGCTTCACCTGCTCCGAATCGATGTCGAAGCGTTCCTTGCGGACTTTCTCTGCGTAATAACGGTAATCCCAGGGCTCGATGGTGATGGCGGCGCCTTCGGCGTCGGCCAGGGCCTGCATGTCCGCCACTTCCTCCCTGGCCAGCGCCACGGCTGCCGGCCACACTTCCATCAGCAGCGCCATCGCCCGTTCAGGCGTGCCCGCCATGCGATCCTTGAGACGCCACTGGGCGTAATTATCGAAGCCGAGCAGCGCCGAGCGCTCCTGGCGCAACGTCAGGATCTCGGCGATCAATGCGTTGTTGTCATGCTCGCCGCCATTGTCGCCGCGGTTGTAGTAATTTCGCCAGACGACTTCCCGCAGGGCCCGCTGATCGGAGAAGGTCAGGAATGGATCCATCGAAGAACGGGTGTTGGTGATGGCGTACTCACCGTCCCGGCCTCGGGCCCGGGCTGCTGATGCTGCCGACTCGAGCAGGGATTCCGGCAGGCCGCCCAGCTGATCCTCGCTCAGATAGACCACATAGCTTTCTTCATCCGCCAGGATGTTGCTGGCGAATCGTGTCTGGAGTTCGGCCAGGCGGCCGTTGATGGCGGCGTAGCGCTCACGGGCTTCACCGGTCAGCGTGGCGCCGTTGCGGACAAAACGCTCGTAGGTCAGTCTGACGAGTCGCTGCTGCTGTGGGTCGAGACCCGCCAGTTCCTCGCCTTCGAAGACCGTCCTGATGCGCTCGAACAGCGCCCGGTTCTGGAACACGGCCGTGTTGAATTCCGCCAGCCGCGGCGCGACCCGGGCATGGATCTCACGGAATTCCGGTGATGACAGATTGCGACGCCAGATACCCAGGTAAACCTCGACCCGGTCCAGGTCCCGGCCCGCATCCTCCAGCGCCACCAGCGTGTTGTCGAAGTCGGGTGGCTCGGGATTGCCGGCGATAGCCTCGATTTCGGACAGCTTGATGGCCATGGCCGCCTCCATGGCCGGCTCCAGATCTGCCAGTTCCATCCGGTCGAAGGCCGGCACGCCGCCGTAGGGCCCGGTCCACGGGGCCAGCAGCGTGTTCTCCTTCGCCGGCTCCCGCGAACACCCCGACGGCAGCGCGATCAGAAAGGCGAGGGCGAATACCTTGAAATTCATAAACCTCGGCAACATGGGGTCGGCGTCTACGCAAAACTGGCCCACAATTTTATCCCATGAGACCTGCCGGCGCCCCGGGTCGAGCCTGGGGCGCCAGGCGCCCGCATATTCGCCCACCGGTCTTTATCGGCGCCGACGGCCGGGCATTGGCGGATCGCGGAGGATCAACGAGAAATGAAGACAAGCCAATGATAATAAGAGAAAAAAGGGATTTTCTTCGGCGGCGAACCGGACCCTGGCCGTGCTGATAATCTGTTGCACTGCAACATATTCTGCTAGTCTAATGGCATGCGTTACACCCCTCAATACAGCGAACGCAGGCCCATGGAAGACGGCACAGGTCTGGTCCTGCGTATGGTGCGTCCCGACGACAAGCAGGCCTTCATCGAGGGTCTC
>CBDTYJ010000326.1:0-3161 GCA_965364575.1 uncultured Gammaproteobacteria bacterium | reverse complement strand
ACCTGTTCCCTGCAGGAACTCTGTCTGCCGATGGGTCTGGAAGCCGACGACGTCCAGCGGCTGGAGGCCATCGTCGGCCACAAGGGGCCGCTGGAACGGGGCCGGCATCTCTATCGGGAGGGAGATCCCTTCCACTCCATCTACGCCGTCCGTGACGGTGCCATGAAGACCTACAGCATCGACGCGGATGGCCGCGAGCACGTGCTGGGTTTCCATCTGCCGGGGGAACTGCTCGGTCTGGATGCCATCTATCCGCGAGTCAATCGCTGCAGCGCCGTCGCGCTCAGCAACTCCAGCGTATGCGTGCTGCCCTATGAGCGCCTGTCGGACCTGGCTCACGAAGTGCCGGGACTCCAGTCTCAGATCTTCCGGCTGCTGAGCAAGGATCTGTCGATCTCGGTCAATCTGGCCACGGATCATACGGCGGAAGAGCGGCTGGCCGGATTTCTGATCAGCATCGCCGCCCGCGCCGGAGCCGGCACGGAACTCAAACTGGTTATGCCTCGCCGGGACATCGCCAGCTATCTGCGGCTGGCCACGGAGACGGTGAGCCGGTTACTGGCCCGCTTTCAGCAGGAAGGCTATGTGGAGGTCCACCGGAAAAACCTGCGGCTGCTCAACGTGGACGGGCTGCGGAAGCTCGGCGGCAGCTTCGAACTCACCGGTCTGGCTTCGTCGGTCCGCCGGCCTCTGAGAGGTTGAACGGGTAGGCTGACCGGTGATTCAGTCGGTCCGCGCGGCAGGCGGCGGAATCGGATCGAGACGGCCGGGCCGGGTCAGTCCAGCGGGCAATAAATATCGTGCAGGACGCCGATGACCTGCTGTGCGGGACCCTCGACCAGCGAGTAATAGATCGTCTGAGCCTGGCGGCGGGTCTTGACCAGACCATCCCGGCGCAGCAGGGCCAGGTGCTGGGACAGGGCGGACTGGCTAAGATCCACATGGGCATTGAGCTGGCCCACGGTCATTTCGCCACCCGCCAGATTACAGAGGATCATCAGCCGGGATTCGTTGGCCAGCGCCTTGAGGAGACGCGTGGCCTGGGCCGCATGCACCTTGAGTTCGGCGACGCTCAGTTCCAGTTCGGGATCTCCGGCAGGGCTGGAGACAGGATTGCTGGCAGCTTGGCTCATGGTTCGATCCACCGTTGCGAGATGCGAATGAGTATACTCCGCGCTTGGAAGAATGCTAAATTAGAGATATCTCATATAGTGTTTTCCGCTCTCGGAAGGGGTCCGCTCCATGTCTTCTTCGCCGCGGGTTGAATCGTTTTATCATGAGCCTACCTCGACCTGGTCCCACGTGGCCTGGGATTCCGCTTCGGGGGCCGCGGTCATCATCGACCCGGTGCTGGACTTCGATCCCGAGGCCTGCCGGATGGGCCAGAGCTCGGTCGGGGCGCTGATCGGATTCGTCCGGGATCGCGATCTGTCGGTGATGCGGGTGCTGGAGACCCACGCCCATGCCGACCACCTGACGGCGTCGGCCGTGATCCACGAGACCCTCGGATGCCCGATGGCGATCGGGCGCGGTATCTGCGAGGTTCAGCGGCATTTCCGGGAAGTGTTCGATCTCGGCGACAGCCTGCCGGCCGATGGCAGCCAGTTCCAGCAACTGCTGGACGACGACGACCGCATCCCGATGGGGGAGATGGAACTCCGCGTGATGAGCACGCCCGGGCACACCAACGACAGCGTCACTTATGTGATCGGCGACGCGGCGTTCATCGGCGATACCCTGTTCACACCCGGCTACGGGACGGCCCGCTGCGACTTCCCCGGCGGCGACGCAAGGCGTCTCTATCGGTCCATCCAGCGCATATTCGCTCTCGGGGATGAGGTCAGGCTGTATCTCTGCCACGACTATCCCGAGCCGGGCCGGACGCCTCGGCCCATGACCACGGTAGCCGAGCAGCGGCGCGGCAACGTGCACGTGCGTGACGGTATCGGCGAGGACCAGTTCGTCGCCATGCGCGAGGAGCGGGACGCGGGCCTCGCGGTGCCGGCCCTGATCCTGCCGGCGATCCAGGTCAACATCCGCGCCGGCCGGCTGCCGGATCCGGCAGCCAACGGGGTCAGTTACCTCAAGCTGCCCCTGAATCAGTTCTGATCTTCCCCGTATCCAGCGCCAGCGGGGGCAGCGGGCAGTGGAGGATGCTGCACACCGCCCTGAGGATCTCCAGCTCGCGTTCGCTGTAGCGGCCATCGCTGGCCGCGGCGGTAGCAAGGGCCAGCACCAGCTCCCGTTTTGCCGGCGGCCGCAGGGTATCGAGTTGCCGTAGTGCCGCGCGAATGTCTGCGCCCCGGGGTCGGGAGGTGGGCAGCTCGCCTCCCACGGCCGGCATCAACGGGCCCAATGCAGCCATGCCTTTATCGAAGGCGCGGCGTGCGGCGTCCCGCTCGGAATGACCCTCCATGGCCAGAGCTGCGAGCACGGTGGCGGCCGATCCGGCCGCGCGTTCTTCCGGCGGTGGTCTGGGGGTTGCCTCCGGTTCCAGATCGAGGACGCGGCTGCGCAAGGCGCCGGCCACGGCGGCTTCGAAGGCGTCTACATCCCCGTCCACTTCGGTCATCCGTTCGACCGTCTCGAGCAGGAATTCGCGGCGCGGCGGGTTCATCTCCCGCAGGTAGGGAAACGCGAGGTCCAGCAGAGACAGGCGGATGGTGTGGCTCAGCGGGCTTGTCTGCTCCGCGAGTTCCATCGTCTGCCCGACCACCAGCCGGCCGTAGCGGCCGTCCAGCATGGCCAGCTGGCGCTCCCGTATCCGCGATTCCGGGTCCAGCAGCAGGGCCATGAGCAGGGGTACCGCGCCGGCGCGATGGTGGGCGGCTTCCCAGACCGCGTCCGGCACCTGGGCCTGGAGTCCCGATGCGAACGCAATCTGTGGCGCCCCCGGCCGTCCGACTGCCTCGGTGACTCCCTGCGGCGAGACCGCCGCAATGCCGGCGGTCCGGGGGTCGCCGGCGCCGGCCGTGGCGGGCGCCGTCCGTGCTCCGCCCATCGATCCTGCCCGGAGATGCCCCAGGGCTTCGAGCCGCGCTTCGATCGGCGGGTGGGTCGCGAACAGGCCGGCGAGAAAATGCCGCCCCGGTGCGATCAGCATATGGCTGACCTCTTCGGCGCGCCCGGCGGTCAGCAGCGAGGCGCCGCCGGCGATCTTG
>CBDTYJ010000325.1:0-3169 GCA_965364575.1 uncultured Gammaproteobacteria bacterium | reverse complement strand
AAGGGCCGTTTCGGCCTCGACTATGTGCACCACCCCCAGCGTCTGACCGTGCCATGGATCCGCCGTGAGGACGCGCCGAAATCCGGCACCACCCAGGTCGACCCGGCCGATCCCTCGAGCCACTTCCGGGAGGCCAGCTGGGAAGAAGCCCTGGAGGTGGCGGCCGGCGGCCTGAGCCGGATCCGCGATGCTCACGGCGGCCGCGCCCTGGCCGGCTTCGGCTCCGCCAAGGGCTCCAACGAGGAGGCCTATCTGTTCCAGAAACTCATCCGGACAGGCTTCGGCACCAACAACGTGGACCACTGCACGCGGCTGTGCCACGCCTCCTCGGTGGCGGCCCTGCTGGAAGGCATCGGCTCCGGCGCCGTGACCGCGCCGTTCACCGCCTGCGAGCACTCAGACCTGATCGTGGTGATCGGTGCCAATCCCGCCGAGAACCACCCGGTCGCCGCCACGTTCTTCAAACAGGCAGCGAAGCGTGGCGCGCGGCTGATCGTGATGGACCCGCGGGGCACGGCCCTGAAACGCCATGCCGACCACATGCTGCAGTTCCGCCCGGGCACCGACGTGGCCCTGCTCAACGCCCTGTTGCACGTGATCATCGAGGAGGGCCTGTGGGACCGGGCATACGTGGAGGCGCACACCGAGGACTTCGGAGAGCTGGCGGCCCATATCAAGGCCTATCCCCCGGAGAAGATGGCCCCGGTCTGCGGCATCGATGCCGATACCCTGCGGACGGTGGCGCGGGAGATCGCCGGCGCCGGGGCGGCGGTGATCTTCTGGGGCATGGGCATCGCCCAGCATGTCCACGGCACCGACAACGCCCGCTGCCTGATCGCCCTGGCCACGCTCACCGGCAATGTGGGCAAGCCCGGTGCCGGCCTGCATCCTCTGCGAGGACAGAACAATGTCCAGGGCGCCTCGGACGCCGGCCTCATCCCCATGTTCTACCCGGACTACCAGGCGGTGGATTCGGCCCAGGCCCGCGACCGGTTCGAACAGGCCTGGCAGACCCGGCTGGATCCCGAGCGCGGCCTGACGGTGGTGGAGATCATCAACGCCGCCCGGGCCGGGGAGATCCGCGGCATGTACATCATGGGTGAGAACCCGGCCATGTCCGATCCGGACACCCGGCACGCCCGCGAGGCCCTGGCCAGCCTCGAGCATCTGGTGGTCCAGGACCTGTTCCTCACCGAGACCGCGTTCCACGCCGACGTGGTGCTGCCGGCCTCGGCCTGGCTGGAGAAGGACGGCACGGTCACCAACACCAATCGCCAGATCCAGATGGGACGCCGGGTGATTGACCCGCCCGGTGGGGCGCGCCAGGACTGGTGGATCATCCAGGAGATCGCCCGGCGTCTGGGTCTGGACTGGGACTACGGCCATCCGCGGGACGTCCATCGGGAGATGGCGACGCTGATGGGCTCGCTGGATCACATCAGCTGGGAACGGCTGGAGCGGGAAGACGCGGTCGCCTATCCCTGCCACGGCCCCGAGCTTCCGGGCGAGGAAATCGTATTCGCAGACGGCTTCCCACGGGACGGCGGGCGGGCCAGGCTGGTGCCCGTGGATTTCCTTCCGCCGGGCGAAAGCCCGGACGAGGAATTCCCCCTGATCCTGACCACCGGCCGTCAGCTGGAGCATTGGCATACGGGCGCCATGACCCGCCGGGCACCGGTACTCGACGCGCTGGAACCGGAAGCGGTGGCCAGCCTGTCGGGTCGCGAACTGGCCGCCTTGGGCGTGGAACCCGGCGAGCGCATCCGGGTGATCACCCGGCGCGGGGCCATCGAACTGAAAACCCGGCGGGATCCGGCGGTGCCCGACGGCATGATCTTCATCCCGTTCTGTTATGCGGAAGCGGCCGCCAACCTGCTGACCCGGCCGGAGCTCGACCCCTACGGCAAGATTCCGGAATTCAAGTTCAGCGCGGCGCGCGCGGAGCGGGCTGGCCAGGAGCCGGGCTGAAAGCGCCAGCCCGCAGCAACCTGTCCACCGGTGACCGGCGACGCGTAGTGACCGACTGATCAGCCGCCGGCAATGAACGGCACGCGGCCGGTGGGCACCGTGCCGGCGGCGCGCTCGCAGTGGACCGGCTGGTCGTCGAAGAAGATGTGGGGCCGGAATGCCTCCAGCACTTCGGTCTTGGGAACGCCGCCCAGGAAGAAGGCTTCGTCGATCACCACCCCCCAGTCGAGCAATGTGCGGATGACCCGCTCGTGGGCCGGCCGGCCCCGGGCCGTGACCAGCGCCGTGCGGATGGGCGCGTGTCCGGGCGGGGCGTCCCGCTGGATGGCGGAGAGACTCTTGAGGAAGCCGGCGAACGGCCCCTCGGCCAACGGCTCCCGGGCTTTCTCGGCCTCGTTGCGCTCGAAGGCCGCCAGGCCCTGCTCCTGGTAGATCCGTTCCGACTCGCCGGAAAAGAGAGTCGCGTCACCGTCGAAGGCGATCCGGATCTGATCGATGTCTTCGTCCGCCCGGCCGGCGTGGTCGTAGAGGATCGCGGCGCCGATACCGCCGTTCAGGGCCGCGTGCACATCGTCCTCGTACTGGGACAGGAACAGGTCCACGCTGAAGGCATGGAGATATGGCGCCAGGGGCGCGCCGCCGGACAGGGCCGCGCGGTTGACGTCGAGGCCGTAGTGCTCGATGGACTTGAAGATCCTGAGGCTGGTCTCGGTGGAGTTGCGAGACATGATCACGACCTCGGCCCGGCGGCGGTCGCCCAGCTCGTTGAGGCGCAGGATGGCCTTGACCAGCGAGAAGCCCGCGCCGGGGCTGAGCAGGTCGGACTCCTGCTCGAGCTGATGGCGGCGATAGGCCTCGAGCCCCTGCTCCCGGAAGATCCGGTCCTCCTCGCGCAGGTCGAACAGGGCCCGGGAGGCGATGCCCACCACCAGACATTCGTCCAGCTTGACGCTCAAATCCGATTCCTCCGTGAACAACGATCGACGCTCACTCCGGGATTATGATGCAAGCGCCCAAGCCGCTCCACGCGTCGGTGTGCCGATGGGCGGCGTGAAACGAAAAAGCCGGGCGCTTGGCCCGGCTTCTTGAATGCGTCGCGGTCGCGCCGCTTACTGGCTTTCCGCGGTCTCCGCGGCGGGATCAGCCGTGCCGCCGACCAGCTGCACCAGGGCCATGGGCGCGGTGTCACCGGGGCGATGGC
>CBDTYJ010000324.1:0-3177 GCA_965364575.1 uncultured Gammaproteobacteria bacterium | reverse complement strand
TAGGTCCGGGCTTCGGGACGTGTCTCATCAATGGCGACCAGCGAGGCAGCGTAGACCTCCAGGGAGGTTTCCGGGTCGGACACCTGAGCCACCAGTTGCTCGAGGCTGAGCGGATGGCGGAGTTCGTCGAACAGGGCGGCTTTGTCCTCGGGGCCCAGCTCCAGGGTCTGGACTTTGTCGAAAATCCGCGCCTGCTCGCCCCCGTCCATGTGACCGTCTGCCGAAGCCGCCGCGATCATGGCCCGGACAAGCAGCAGACCGCCGGAGCGGGCGTTGGACTCGGCCACCACGGACTCGAACCGTTCCCTCTCGATATCGTTCCATCGCCCGGGCGATGCGGTCCGCACAGCCGTGTCGGTGGCGGGCGTGACCGGTGCGGGTCCATGGACGCCAGGCCGGGCCGAGCCCTGAGCCTGCTGATACTGTCGGTAAGCCGCATAAGCGAGGCCGCCGACGGCAGCGATTCCTCCAACTTTAAGCGCCGATTTGGCGACTTTGCGGCCTTTCTTGCCCATCAAAGAGCCGGCGACAGCCGTGCCGGCGAGCCCGCCCGCGAAGCCGGACAACGCCCCACTCCGGGACAGGCCCTGGATGACTTGATTGAAATCTAACATCTGACAACTCCGTTTCCATCCTGACGAATAGGGTGCCGCAGCCGCATGAATCCCGTAAAACGGATTCTTTGGATGTATTAACTCGGAAATCCCGATCTTTCCTCCCGCCGGACCGGGTCAGGAGGAGCGCTCAGTGCGACAGCCTTGCGCGGGCAGCTTCCGTTATCGTGACCACGGCCGGATGCTTCAGCTTCCGCTCCGGTGAAATGGCGAAGTAGGTCTCCTTGACCGATTCCGCCACGCCGATACACCGGGCGTGATACATGTTCTCGACCGCGTCCCCGATCACGCCCGGCGCCGGGAAGATCCCGGCTCCCGCTTCTCCGAAGGCTTTCAGCAGCGCGCTGTCGTCAAACTCGGCGACGATGCGCGGGGAAACGTCTATCCGGTCGAACCAATCATCCAGAGACCTGCGCAAGGCGTGGCTCTCCACCGGAAGAAGCATGGGCGCCTGATCCAGGGAACCCGGGAACCGGCCAGCGTACTTCTTGGCCTGGGATCGGCGGGAAAAGAACGCGATGGGGCTATCGCCCAGGGCATGGCTGTAGGCCTTGACGTTCAGGCCGGTCGGGATCGGGCGGTCGGAGAGCAGAAGATCAAGTCGATGGACGGCCAGGTCGCCCAGCAGGCGCTCCAGGTCGCCTTCCCGGCAGACGATGCGCACCGGCTCCGACAGTTCCAGAGCGGGCTCCAGGATCCGGTAGGCGATGAGCTTCGGAATGGAGTCCACGACCCCGACATTGAGCGCGCCGGGGAGGCTGGGATGCCCGCCCCGCACGCGCTGGGCCAGCTCCGCACCCAAGGAGAAGATCTCGTCCGCGTATTGATTGACGAGATGCCCGGTCTCGGACAAGACCAGTCCGCGGCCGACCCGGTGGAACAGCGGCTCCCCCACCGACTCCTCCAGCAGCTTCAGCTGACCGCTGATGGTCTGGGGGGCCAGATGCAGGACCTGGGACGCGCGGGCGATGCTGCCTTCCCGAGCGATGGTCCAGAAATAAAGCAGGTGACTGTAGTTCAGGTGACGCATCTCTTCCCTTCTCCGGTGGGCACACCCCCAGGGCAGCATGGCGTGCTGTAGCAAAAATTTACATCGTTATTTACTGACAATAAATACCGAAAGATCGAGTTGATAGGATTATTTTTGTTGGTAATTTCAGCTATAGCAGTCTAACGACAGGAGTCTGGCGATGACTAACGAGAACGTGGTGAGAGATCGACCCATGACAGCGGCCCGCCAGGGCCCGGCGGCACTTGATCGGGTGGGCGATCACGCCGTTTTGCGGAACACCTATCGCCTGCTGTCCCTGACTCTGGCGTTCAGTGCATTGGTGGCCGCCGGCTCAGCCGTCCTCCGGCTGCCCGGGCCCGGTCTGCTACTGACCCTCGCCGGCTACTTCGGCCTCCTCTTCTTAACCGCCAGGCTGCGAAACAGCGCCTGGGGCCTTGCGTCGGTGTTCGCGCTGACTGGCTTCATGGGCTACACCATGGGCCCCTTGCTCAATGCCTATCTTTCGCTGGGCAACGGCCCGGCCCTCGTGGCCACAGCCATGGGCACCACGGGCGTGGTGTTCCTGGGTCTCTCGGCGTACGCCCGGAGCGTACGCGCCGTGAACATGCTCGGTATGGGGACGTTCCTGTTCGCGGGAATACTGACGGCCTTCGGGCTTGGGCTTGCCGCCATCTTCTTCCAGCTGCCGGCACTCTCGCTGGCCGTCTCGGGGCTGTTCGTGCTCCTGATGGGTGGCCTCATTGTTTACGAGACCCAGAACATCATCAGCGGTGGCGAAACCAACTACATCATGGCGACGGTGACGCTGTTTGTGGCGCTCTACAACCTCTTCGCCAGCCTGCTGCAGCTGCTCGGTTTCTTCGCCGGCGACGAATGACCGGGACATGCACGACTAGCCGGCCCCGATCAACGCAACAGGAGGGAACGACTGCCCATGAACATCCACCTGCGTACACAACATGTTTCTCTGCCGCCGAGGAGTGGCGAGGCCATAAGACGTCGCCTCGCCCAGGCGTTTTCGGGCCTCACATCGAGGATCGCGCGTCTGCATGTGACGCTGAAAGACGTCAACGGACCACGCGGCGGACGCGACAAGGTCTGTATCCTGCGCGGGGAACTGGCAGGAGGCGGCGAGGTTCTGGTGCGAAGCCGCAGCGATCGTATGCGCCAGGCCCTGGACGATTGCGCCCGACGGTTCAGGGGCTCGGTCTACCGCCAGACAAAGCGCCGCGATGCCCGCAAACGCCAGCGCATCCGGCTCTCGGAATCTTCGCTCGCGTAGTCGGAGAGACGCACAGGCTGATTTCCGCGGGACCACGCTGACTCGGGCCGGTCCTCACAGACCTTTTGGCGGCTGACGCTGCGCCGCAGCCCCCGACCCGGAGAGCCTGATGCCGGGATTCCTCTGATGGGTATCAGGATTCACGGCTCTCCGACCCGGTCTGCATAGGCAACGATTGACTCCGGCCAGCGTCGCCTATAGCTCGATATCCGTACGTGCCGCATCTACCACTGTCAGATCCGCGCGCGTCTCGAAGTCGAACAGGCTCC
>CBDTYJ010000323.1:0-3177 GCA_965364575.1 uncultured Gammaproteobacteria bacterium | reverse complement strand
CGCGGGCCGCCTCGTCTTCGCCGGCGGTCTGGAGCGCGAGACCCAGGTCGGCCCGAACATCCGGATCGCCGGGCGCCAGCGACGCGGCTTGCTGCAGCGCACGGATCGACCCGGTCAGCAGGCCCTGCTCCAGGTACATCCTGCCCAGCATGTGGGGACCACGGGGATCCTCCGGGTGGATGCGGCATCCCCGCTCCACCAGGTCCAGGCTGGCCCCGGGGCATCCCCGGGCCAGTTCCAGGCGGGCAAGACCGAACAGGGCCCCGGCCCGATCCGGGTCCAGCTCGAGGGCGCGTCGGAAGGCCCGCTCCGCTTCCGTGGTCCGGCCCAGCGCTGCCAGGAGTTCGGCCGCGCGCTCGTGAACCGCAGGCTCGCCGGGTGCCAGGGCCGTGGCTTTTGACAGGGCCTCGACGGCGGGGTCGGCCCGCCCGGCACCCACGTGATCCCCGGCCAGGGTCAGAAGTCGCTCGGGTGACTCGATCACGTGGGTCTGAGTGTCTCCGTACTGGTGTGGGGCGACCTGTTCCGGGGCCTCGACCGGGGTCCTGGCCATTGCGCCCGGTCTGTCGTCTCCCGAGCTTCGGCCGTTGGCAGTTCCCGGGGGGCCTCTATATTATCCCCGCTCTCGTCTGCCGGGTTGACCCATGTCCGATCATCGCGCCGCACAAGAACGCTGGAACCGCTATTGGGAGCACGGCTTCCTGACCTCCTGCGCGGGGGCGTTCTCCGGCAATTACGAGGGCACGCTCAAGTCGGTCTGGGAGCGCTTCATCGCCGAGTGCCCGCGGGGATCCCGGGTGCTGGACATCTGCACCGGAAACGGGGCCATCGCCATGATCGCCAACGAGATCTCCCGGGCCCGGTCGCTGGATCTGGAGATTCACGCCATCGACAGCGCGGTCATCAGACCCCTGGCCACGGTCAGACACGACCGGGACCTGCTCGAGGGCATCCGCTTCTATTCCGAGACTCCGGCCGAGTCGACCCCCTTCCCGGCCGGTCATTTTCATGCGGTCACCGGGCAATATGCCTTCGAATACACCAGCGAGGCCGACTGTATCGCCGAGCTGGCCCGGATCACCGCGCCCGGCGGTCGCCTCCAGTTCGTCATCCACCATTCCGGCTCCGTGGTGATCGAAACGTCCCGGGAAGAGCTGCGCCATGGCGCCATCATCCTCGATGAGACCCGGATTTTTGACGTGGCCCGGACGCTCATGGAGCGGGTCGGCGCCCTGCGGACGAAGGAGGAGAAGCGGGCCCTGGCCGCGGACCCGGACGCGGAATCGGAGCGGGCGGCGCTCAATCGAGGGGCTGAACGGCTCAGCCGGGCCGCGGAATCCTCCCCCCACCCTGAGCTTCTCCACCTGGCTCTGGAACGGATCTCCGGGGCCTACAAGGCGATCGGTCAGGGGGCGAGCCTGGCGCTGGAACGGCTGGCGGCCGGACGCGGAGAGATCGAGGCCAATCTGGCCCGTCTGGAGGATCTGATGGCGGCGGCCCGTAGCCCGGAGGATCTGCGGAGGATAGCCGGCAGCCTTGCATCAGCGGGTTTTGAGGTCGGGACACCGGAGGAATTGCGCCACGACAATGGCCCACTTATGGGTTGGTTGTTGCAGGCACGGCTCCCTGGCTGATCCCGGGCTGCTCCCGGGACCCTCGCCAGCCCGTTGCAAATTTGCAACAAAATGCTGTGGTGTTTTTGCCACGCAAAAATCCGGGCGGGGCCGGCCACGGCAATCGCAAGCCTCCGCGTGTTCCGTGTTGCACCGCATTATCCGGCCCGAAGCGCCTGTATATATGCCTCTGAAGCAGAGAGCGGCGCATCCTGATCTGTGCATCTCCCGCGATCCGGTGTCGTGCCCGCAGGGCAACATCGGTCTGTAATGTTTTTGCAACACCCCTCTTCCCATCCGCCAACGGTGTTGCTAGTATCCGGTCAACTCTGCTTCGGGCCTGGGGGAATTGTCGGGCCAGTTGCGGGTTTTCACCGGGCCCCTGCTTGCGGGAGTCCGGTTTCCAAAACGCCAACCTCTCTTAATAACGAGGAGTAACTACATGACAGAGCGAAACCCAGTCCGGGACGCTGTCCGTTACGCACTTACGGCTGGTGTTGCGGCTTCTTTCGTGGGCGCCCCTGCTTCGGCGCTTGCGCAGGATGACGTAGCAGTCCAGGACAAGGTCACGGTGACCGGCTCGCGTATCAAGCGCGTCGACATCGAAGGCCCGTCCGCCGTGACGGTGATCAACCGGGACGACATCGACGCGTCCGGTGAGATCTCCGTCGCCGAAGTGCTGCGGAACTCGACCTACAACACTTTCGGTTCCTTCAAGCCCAGCTCCGGTAGCACGGCCCAGTCCCAGGCGACCATCAGCCTGCGCGGCCTCGGCGCCCAGCGTACCCTGGTGCTGCTCGACGGCCGCCGCATCACCGGTTCGCCGTCCTTCGGCTCCGGCTCGGCCGCCAACCTGAACACGATCCCGCTGGCCGCGGTCGAGCGGATCGAGATCCTTCGCGACGGCGCCTCGGCCATCTACGGTTCGGACGCCATCGGTGGTGTGGTCAACATCATCATGCGCAAGGACTACGAAGGCATGACCCTGTCCTACTACATCGGCCGGCCGACCCAGACCGGTGGTGACGAGGACCTCTACAGCATCGTCGGCGGCGTCAGCGGCGCCAAGGGCAATATCACCTTCGGTCTCGAGTACGAAGAGAAGGACATCATCTTCCAGGGTGATCGCAGCTTCTCAGCCACGGGTCTGTCGTCGTTCGGCTTCCCGGGCAGCTACTTCGCCTTCCTGACCACCAACGATCCGCGCAACCCGGCCCAGGCCTTCCAGGACGACACCGACGGCGACGGCACCGCGGACAGCAATCTGGGGCCGACCTTCCTGTCCATCGGCACCTTCCCGGATCCGCGCTGCCCGGCCAACCTCAACACCGACCCGAACTATCCCGCGTCGGTACTGGTCGGCGACCGCTGCCGGTACAACTACGCCGGCGTGGCCGCCAACGAGGCCGCCAACAGGACGTACAACTTCTTCCTTAATGCCAACTACGACATTAACGAGACGACCACGTTCTTCACCCGCGGCGTGTTCAGCAGCGTCGAGTCGTTCGGCCGGTATGCCCCGGCGCCGTTCACCTCGCCGTTCCCGAGCATGTCCCAGAACAAC
>CBDTYJ010000322.1:0-3198 GCA_965364575.1 uncultured Gammaproteobacteria bacterium | reverse complement strand
TGCATGGAGATCGGCATCTACGCCATCCCCATCATCGCGGTCCTGTCGGCCGCCATCGGGGCGGTGCTGGCGATGCAGGGGATCATCTCGTTGCGAAAGTTCGGCGCCGAGTCCCAGGTGACCTTCGGGATCGCCATCTCCATGGTCCGCGAGTTCGCGCCGCTGATCACCGGTATCCTGATCGCCGGACGCTCCGGATCGGCGCTCGCGGCCCGGATCGGCAGCATGAAGATCAACCAGGAGCTCGACGCGCTGTTGGTCATGGGGATCAGCCCGGTCCGCTTCCTGGCCGCACCCGCCCTGTTCGCCATGTTGATCATGGTGCCCGCCCTGACCGTACTCAGCGGCATCGTCGGTCTGGCCGCCGGCGGGCTCTACGTGGGCGTAGACCTGGGCGTCTCCATGGACGCCTACATGGTCCAGGTACAAGATGCGCTGGACACGGGCGACGTGCTGCATGGCTTCGGCAAGAGCATCGCGTTCGCGCTGCTGATCGCGGTGATCGGTGTGATGAACGGTGCGCGCGTGAGCGGCGGCGCGGAGGGCGTCGGCCGGGCGACGACCCGCTCGGTGGTCCAGGCCATCTCCGCCATCGTGGTGACCGATATGATCTTCGTGCTCATCGCCTCGCACCTGCGCTGAGGAGCGAACGGCGTTGAATACGAACCGTCCCCCTGCGACCGACGCCCCGAAGGTGATCGAGGTCGAGAGCCTGGTCACCCATTACGGCAGCCGCAGGATCCTGAGCGACATCACCATGGATGTCCATGCAGGCGAGATCATGGTGATTATGGGCGGATCGGGCTCGGGCAAGAGCACCCTGCTGCGCCACTTGATGGCGCTGGAGACACCCACCTCCGGCCGCATCCGGATCTTCGGCAAGGACATCTCCCGCCTATCCATGCGCGAGACCTTCGCCCTGCGCAAGAAGATGGGCGTATCCTTCCAGGGCGGCGCCCTGTTCAGCTCCATGACGGTGGGCGAGAATATCATGCTGCCGCTGGTCGAGCACACGGACCTGGACCCCAAGACGATGGAGATCATGGTCCGCATGAAGCTCGAGGTGGTGAGCCTGGCGGGTTTCGCCGACCTGATGCCGGCGGAGCTCTCGGGAGGCATGATCAAGCGCGCCGCGGTGGCCAGGGCCATCATCATGGACCCGCAGATCCTGTTCATGGACGAGCCTTCCGCCGGGCTGGACCCGGTGGTGTCTTCGGCGCTGGACGAGCTGATCCTGCGGCTGCGGGACGCCATGGGCATGGCGATCGTGGTGGTGACCCACGAGCTCGACAGCGCCTTCGCCATCGCGGACCGGATCACCGTCCTGGACCGGGGCGAGATCCTCTGCACCGGCACGGTAGACGAGGTGCGCAACCACCCCAGCGAGCGGGTCCAGAACCTGCTCAACCGGAAGCTGGAGGACGAGCCCGTCGATCCCGACGAGTACTTGCGGCGTCTGTTGGGGGAACAGGCCGCCGAAGAGAAGCGCCCATGATGACCAAAAAGATCGATTACACGGTGGTCGGCTTCTTCGTCCTGGCGATGGGGTTCGCGCTTGCGGTGGCCATCGTGCAGCTGTCGGGACGCACTGGAGCGACCGATGCCTACCATGCCGTCTACCGCAACGTTACCGGGGTCAAGTACGGGAGCCAGGTCCTCTACGAGGGCTACCCGATCGGCCAGGTAGAGGACGTCACGCCGGTGCCCGTCGACGGCGGCATGCGCTTCCGGGTCGATTTCGCGGTCACCCAGGGCTGGAAGATCCCGGAGGACAGCACGGCGCAGATCCGGGCCCCGGGCCTGTTGTCCGCGATCACGGTCAGCATCGACGCGGGCAGCAGCGCAACCCCGCTCCGGCCCGGGGCGGAGGTCAGGAGCAAAGAGGCGGCCAACCTCTTCGCGACCATCTCGTCGGTGGCCGGCGATATCAGCGGCCTGGCGGAACACAGCCTCAAGCCCCTGCTCGCCAACCTGGATCGAACCGTCACCGTGCTGGGCGACCTGGTGGAGCGGGACGGTCAGCGCCTGGTCAGGGAGGCCATCGTGATGATCGAAGAGTTGAACCGGCGCATCCCGAGGATAGCCGACGACATCGAATCCTTCAGCGCGGACATCAGCCAGGCCTCCGGCGAGCTCAGAACCCTGCTCGCGCCGGCGAACCGGCTGGCGCTGGAAGAGACGCTCGCCAACCTGAACCGGGCGACGCGCCAGATCGAGCACCTCGTCACCTCCACCGAGGCGATGATCCACAACCTGGACGGGGTGGTGTCGAACACGGACGGCCTGGTCGCCGACGCCCGGGGCGTGGTGGTGGAGAACCGGGAGCAGATCAACGCCGCGGTGACCGACCTGCGCTACCTGACCGATTCCGTTTCGCGCCACATCGACGCGATCAACCGCAACCTGGAGGGGGCCGCTCGCAACCTATACGAGTTCTCCCGCCAGATACGCCAGAATCCGGGACTGCTGCTCGGCGGCACTCCGCCCCGCGACCAGGCCCGGATACCCTAGGAAGGATCATGAGTCGTCATCTCCTCTTGCTGCTGGCGCTGGCACTGACCGCCTGTGGGACCACCGAGCCCTTGCCCGAGGACAGGTTCTACCGCCTGCTGGTGGCGGCCCCGGACAGGGTCTTGGAGGCGCCCCTGCTGGCTGGCCTGGTCGAGGTCGAGCGCTTCGTCGCCGACGGCCTGGTAGACAAAACCCAGATCGTCTACAGCGAGCAGCGGGCGCCGCACCGGCTCGAGGCCTACCACTACCACTTCTGGACCGAGGCGCCCGTGGTCATGGTCCGCGATCAGCTCGTGGGCTACCTGCGTGCCGCCAACGCGGCCACGCGCGTGGTGACCCCGGAGCTGCGCGTCGCTCCGGACTTCGTCATCACCGGCAGGATCCATCGGCTGGAACGGGTGGTGGGCGGGCCGTCCGAGGCGGTGGTCGAGCTGGAGTTGGGACTGCGGGAGGAGAGCAGCGACCGGCTGCTGCTGCTTCAGACCTACCAGGCCGCGGTTCCCACCAAGGGGGAAACAGTCGGCGATACGGTGCTCGCCCTCACCCGGGCGTTGGACCGGATCTTCGCTCGATTCGTCGCGGACCTCGCTCGGCTCTGACGGCGACCGCGCCGGCTCGCAACCGCTCAGGCGAACGGGCGCTTGCCGAATTACGGTGACACTTTACCATTTACACTAATTTAAGTTG
>CBDTYJ010000321.1:0-3232 GCA_965364575.1 uncultured Gammaproteobacteria bacterium | reverse complement strand
GTCAGCAACGCGCCCGCCAGATGACCTCCGGCGCGAGTGAGCTGCCGCATCGAATGCACAACGGCCTCCCGGGGCGTGCTGGACCATCGAACCACCAGCACCGTCGTATCCGCTTTCCTGCTCAGCGCGCACGCATCCGAGGCGGCCATCAGAGGCGGCGTGTCGATCACGATGACATCGTATTCTCTTGCAACCCGGTCCAGAAAATTATCCATCTCTACCGAATCCAGCAGGATCAGAGGATCCTCACCTGCCTTGCCGGCGCAGACGATATCCAGGTTCGTCGACCCATCCGTCACGATTACCTCCGTACGCGCATCGCCCCGTAGCACCTCGAGCAGACCGGGCCTGAGAGGCTGGCCGACGGCAGTGTGCACGCCCGGATTGCGGGCATCCGCATCGATCAAAAGCGTCCTCCGCCCGGCGAGGGCCTGGGTGCGGGCAATCCCGATAGCAACCGTCGTCTTGCCTTCCCCGGGGCGTGATGAGGTGATGACGATCTTCTTGATTTCCGGGCCCGATGACAGGGTCGTACTCCAATAGGCCGTGCGCAGGGACTGGGAGAGCGCCGAGCGCGGGTTCTCTACCAGATAACCGAGCAGTTCGGCAGTGTCGCCTCCCTTATTGGGCAGCAGCGGGACAAAGCCGAGAGACGTCACGCCGGTCAGTGACTCGATCTGCTCCCCGCTGACAAAGCCGCGCTGGAGTGCCTGCCGCAGGAATGCAACGATAACAGCCAGCAAGCCTGACAGCAGGACCACGATGCCCAGCAAGAATTTTTTGTTCGGAAATGACGGATCGGAGGGCGCATCAGCTCGAGAGATGATCCGCGCATCGGCCTGCTGCGACTGCATCTCGTCCTGAGAGTCGACCTCCTTGTAGCGGGCGAGAAGCGTCGCCAGGAGCGTCCGATTGGCTTCCGCCTCGCGTTCGAGAGCACGGAGCTGGATCTGCTTGTCGTTGGACTGCGCCATCTGGTCCTTGAGGCGTGTCAGCTCCTGCTCCAGGGACGCCTCCCGGGCTGCCGCGATCGCCACCTCATTCCTGAGGCTGGCGGCGATCTTGTCCACTTCGGCCGCAATACTGGCCCGGAGGTCTTCCTGCTCCGCGCGCAACTGGATCATCTTCGGATGCGCCGGGCCATACTCGGCAGCGAGCTCGGCGACTCTGCGCTCTATCTGGGCCTGTTGCTCCTTCAATCGCTGGATGAGCGCTGAATCCAGCACTTCGTTCGCACTGGAGATTCCGTCAGGTGAATCGATGAGCCCGGAGACCTGGCGAAGGCGGGCTCGCGCTTGTGCGGTCGCAGCCCGGGCGAGGACCAGCTGCCCGTTCAACTCGGCCATCTGTTGCGCCGTCAGGGTGACGCCCTGAGTCTGCAAGAGCCCGGCATCCCTGCGAAAATCCTCGACCGCTTTCTCGGACACCGCGACCTGTTGTCTGAGCTCCTCGACCCGCTCGTTCAGCCACGAGTTCGCCATCGTCGCCGCTTCGAATTTTGTTTCCAGCTGAGCCAGGAGGTATAGGTCGGCCAGCGTGTTCGCGATCTCGGCCGCTTTGGATGGATCCGCGGAGGTAAAGGTGACGGATATGACGCGCGATCCCTTCACCGGCTCGACGGCGAGCCGCCCCAGGAAAGCATCGACCACGTGGGCAAGACCCGACCCGTCGGCATCGCTGTCGCCCGAGGTCATCCGGGTCCACAGTCCTGGCGGGCGGAGAGCCTTGTTGAATTCGGCGTCCTTATCGAGTCCCAGTTCCCGGATCGTGGCTGCGGCCAGCCCCCGCGAGCGCAGCACCTCTACCTCACTTCGGACGCCCTGATCATCGGCAACCAGCCCGGTGAGCACCGAATCGAGATTGGGGACCGTGGTCTGCCGTGTCTCGATCATCAGCAGCGCCTGGGCGCTGTAGCGCGGTGTCAGCTGCTGCAGCACGATCAGGGCGATCAGTGCGCTCGCCAGTACGGAGCAGATGATCAGCCACTTCTGCCGATAGATGACATTGAACAGCTCCGCCAGGCCCGCATCCCGATCCATCAGAGTCGGCGGCGGCGCAGGCTGGGGACCCGGATCGGTCCGGCGTCTGTCAGCCTGGGTGGCCGGGCGTGATTCCCGGGGCCCGGGCGGAGAAATTCTGATCAGATCGACCATAGGCTGCTAGAAGAAGCGCTCCGGCACCTCGATAACATCGCCGGGCATGACCAGCGTGTCCGGATCCGCCTGGATCTCAACCGGGGTCTCATTACCGGGGCGAGTGATCTTCACCTTGGATGTGCGGGCGCGATAAGTGTATCCACCCGCCATGGCTACCGCCTTGATCAGCGTCATACCGTTGACGTAGGGGTAGCTGCCTGGTTCCCTGACCTCGCCGAGGATATAGAAGGGACGATAATTGAGTACCTCGATACTCACTCTCGGATTCTTGAGGAAATCGGGGCTCAGCTTGTCGGTGACTGCACGTTCCAGCTCTGTCACGGTCAGACCGCCGGCCTGCACATCCTGGATGAGCGGCATAGCCACCGTCCCTTCGCTGTCCAGCTCGAATTCGCCCGACAGGTCCTCATGGCCGTACACCGTCACCTTGATCCGATCACCCGAGCCGAGCCTGTAGGCCGTGTCTCCGTCCACATCCGCAGCCGACACGCCGAACATGCATGCGAGTGCGGCGAAGATCATCGCCGCTCTGAGAAACAATCCGCTTTTTCCTTCCGTCATCATCACAAATGGAATTTTACGCCGAGGCTGACCAGGTCTCTCGAGAATTCTGATCCCCCGGATGTCGATGGTTGAGTATCCCGACGCCGGTAACTGTATGCCAGCACCAGTTCTGCGCGGCGGTTCATCAGGTACCGGGCGGAGAAGTCTATTGTGTCGACCTCGTCTTTGCGATCGATACCCTTAAATTTTTCTTCCACGGTATTCCACTCCAGACCCAGGATGAGGTTCCGTAACAATTCGTGGTCTACCCCCAGGGCGAAGGATGTGGCGTCGATCGCGGAAGCGCCCTGGACTGTCGTGGTCTCCACCGACTGCCGTCCCAGGAAGCGGAGCGTCGTGAGACCAGATATGTTCCAGGTCAGATCTGCGCCGAACGAGAATCCGTCCACATCCGAGTACCGGGCATCGTCGAACGTGTCCGATCGGTAGCCGACGAGCAGGTCACCGAATATTTTCCCGGAAAAGTCGAGAGCGGTGCCGACAGATATCCTGTAGCCGTCTGAGTCGCGCTG
>CBDTYJ010000320.1:0-3236 GCA_965364575.1 uncultured Gammaproteobacteria bacterium | reverse complement strand
TCAACCGGATCGTCGACGAGGACGCGCCCATCGATGCGATCGTCGCCGATCCCGTTGACACGGTAGCCGGGCTGGATTCGATCAGGCATCCGCGGATCCCGCTGCCCGCTGATATCTTCGGCGTCGAGCGAAAGAACTCGCGGGGTATCCTGCTGGATGACCCACTGCAGCTCGAGCCGCTCGAGGCGGCCATGGGTCAGGCACTGGAAGGCGGCCGCCTGGCCGGCCCGTTGGTGGACGGCAAATTGCTGGATGGCCGCGAAGTGGAATCGACGGATCCCGCGGACACCAGACAGGTCGTGGGGCGGGTGCGCTTCGCCGACGAGGCTGCGGCCCGCAGCGCGCTGGACGTGGCCGCCGCCGCCTACCCCGGATGGGACGCGACCGCGCCAGCCGCCCGTGCGCAGATGCTGCGGCGTGCGGCGGATCTGTTCGAGGAACACGGCGCGGAGTTGATGGCTCTGTGCGTGCGCGAAGCGGGCAAGAGCATCCCCGACAGCCAGGCAGAGCTGCGCGAGGCGGTGGATTTCCTCCGCTACTACGCCGCCCGCTGCGAGCAGGACTTCGGCAGCCCGCGGCTGATGCCCGGTCCCACCGGTGAGCGCAACGAACTCTCCCTGCGCGGCCGCGGCGTATTCTTCTGCATCAGCCCGTGGAACTTCCCTCTGGCCATCTTCACCGGACAGGTCGCCGCGGCGCTGGCGGCCGGCAACGCGGTCATCGCCAAGCCGGCTGAGCAGACCTCGCTGGTGGCGTTCCGGGCAGTTGAGTTATTGCACCAGGCGGGTGTCCCCACCCCGGTACTGGGGCTCCTTCCGGGCATGGGGCCGGAACTGGCTGCGCCGCTGCTTCCCGATTCCCGTATCGCCGGGGTCGCCTTTACCGGTTCCACCGAGACCGCGCAGATCATCAACCGGCAGCTGGCGGCCCGGAGCGGACCCATCGCGGCGCTGATCGCGGAGACCGGCGGGCAGAACGCCATGCTGGTGGACAGTTCCGCCTTGCCGGAACAGGTGGTGGTGGACGCGGTCCATTCGGCTTTCAACAGCGCGGGTCAGCGTTGTTCGGCTCTTCGCGCCCTGTTTCTGCAGGAGGACATCGCGGACCGCACGATCGAGTTGTTGAAGGGTTACATGGCGCTGCAAACCGTCGGTGATCCGGGCTTGTTGCGCACGGATGTCGGTCCGGTGATCGATGCCGAGGCGCTCGGCATCCTCGAGGCCCATGCTGAACGTATCGTCGGCGAAGGCCGCCTGATCCATCGCTGCGAGCTGGGCGCCGAGACCGCCCACGGCTGTTTCTTCGCGCCGCTGGCGGTGGAGATAGACAGCCTGGACCAGCTCGAGCGCGAGGTATTCGGGCCGGTACTCCACGTGATCCGCTATCGTGCCCGGGACCTGGACAAGGTGATCGACCAGATCAACGGCACCGGATACGGGCTCACCCTCGGCATCCACAGCCGCATCGACTCCCAGGCCATGCGTATCGCCCGCAGCGTCCGCGTCGGCAACGCCTATGTCAACCGCAATATGATCGGAGCGGCTGTCGGCGTACAGCCGTTCGGCGGACGGGGCCTGTCCGGGACCGGCCCCAAGGCCGGCGGTCCCGATTACCTGCATCGCTTCGCCACCGAGATGACGCTGACGGTGAATACCGCCGCCGTGGGCGGCAACGCAAGCCTGCTGTCTCTCGATGACGATTAGTCGACGGCCGCGCTGATGTCGATCAGCGTCTTCGACATCTTCAAGATCGGCGTGGGGCCGTCCAGTTCCCACACGATGGGTCCGATGCGGGCCGCCCGGCAATTCGTCGATAATCTGGGCAGAGACGGACTCCTGGGCCAGGTGGCCCGGGTCGGCGTGCAGCTCTATGGCTCCCTGGCACTGACCGGCAAGGGCCACTGCACGGATATGGCGGTCCTCGCTGGGCTCGAGGGTGAGAAACCGGAGGACTTCGACGGCGAGCGTGTTGCGGCGCGGCTGGCGAGGATCCGTGAGCATGGCAGGATGCGGCTCGCAGGCGGTCCCGAGATCGAATTCGACGAGGGTCTGGATCTGCTGTTCCACCGGGACCAGGTGCTTCCTCGCCATCCCAATGGCATGCGCTTCAACGCCCTCGATGCGGACGGACGGCCGCTGCGCACGGATGAGTTCTACTCCATCGGTGGTGGCGCCGTGTTGCGCGCGGGCGACGACGAGGTCGAGGCAGGCGCGGTCAGCGTGCCGTTTCCCTACGAGTCCGCCGCCGAACTCCTCGCCATCTGCGAACGGGAGCAGCTGGATGTGCACAAACTGGTGATGCGCAACGAGACGGCCTGGCGCAGCAAGCAAGAGACGCGCGATCGCCTGCTCGGGATCTGGGAGGTCATGCGTCGCTGTGTGCACCGCGGTTTCCAGGCCGAGGGCGTGCTGCCGGGCGTGCTCAAGGTAAGGCGGCGGGCGCCGCAGCTATACCGGGAGTTGTGCGGGGAGGGCGCGGCCGGCGATTTCATGGACTGGGTCAACGCCTATGCTCTGGCCGTCAACGAGGAGAATGCCGCCGGCGGCCAGGTGGTCACGGCGCCGACCAACGGCGCGGCGGGGATCGTGCCGGCGGTCCTGCATTATTACCGCCGTTTCGTCTCCGGCGCAGACGAGGCGGGGATCCTGCGTTTCCTGCTGACCGCCGGCGCCATCGGCATCCTCTACAAGAAGAATGCCTCGATCTCCGGTGCGGAGATGGGCTGTCAGGGTGAGGTCGGCGTGGCCTGCTCCATGGCCGCCGGCGGTCTGGCCTCGGCTCTGGGTGCCAGCAACGCCCAGATCGAGAACGCAGCCGAGATCGGCATGGAACACAACCTCGGTCTGACCTGCGATCCCATCGCGGGCCTGGTGCAGATCCCTTGTATCGAGCGCAACGCCATGGGTGCGGTCAAGGCCGTCAACGCGGCGCGCATGGCCCTGCGAGGCGACGGCAAGCACACGGTCAGTCTGGACCAGGTGATCGAGACCATGCGCCAGACCGGTCACGACATGTCACACGTCTACAAAGAGACGTCTCAGGGCGGGCTGGCGGTCAACGTCATCGAGTGTTGAACGGCCGGATCCGGCCGCCTCCGGATGCACTTGGCGGTGCGGTGAGTACCGGGCGCGCCGTCGCGCAGACCCGGCCCGCCGCCGTCAGGTCTTCGATTTCCCGGGCCGTTTCTTCTTTGCGCGCGGCTTCTTCGAACGGCCGAGCATCCTGGCCTTGGTCTT
>CBDTYJ010000319.1:0-3245 GCA_965364575.1 uncultured Gammaproteobacteria bacterium | reverse complement strand
GCGCTGCTGATGGACAAAAGCTGGTCCGCCTCGCGGATCACCGCTTCGGCCGCATCCCGGTCGGCCTCGCTGCGCAATGCCACCACCACCGACCTGCCGTCACGCCGGACCGATGAATAACGGATGCGCTCGTCCCGCAGCAAGCTGCGGAAGTCGGTCTCGTACCGGTCCAGCGCCTGGGTGATCGCCGCATCCATGTCGACCTCGTAGAGGAAGTAGACGCCGCCGCGCAGATCGAGGCCCAGACTCATGGGCTTGAGGCCGAGGTTGCGCAGAAACTCCGGCGTCCGCGGCGCCAGGGTCAGGGCCACCACGTAGGCGCCGCCCAGGTCGTCACGCAGCAGATCGACCGCCCGCAACTGGTCCTCCACCCGGGAGAATCTCACCAGCACGCGGCCTTCTTCCAGATAGGCCGCCTCGTGGGGGATGGCGGCCTGCTGGAGCACGCCCTCCACCCGGTCGACGGCGATGTCATCCAGCGGCTGCGTGGTCTCCAGCGAGATCTGCAGAGCCGGATCGTCGCCGAACACGTTGGGCAGGGCGAAGATCAGGCCACCGGCGACCACGACGGCGACCAGGACGTTCTTCCAGGTCGGAAAGCGATTCAGGGCACTCACGTTTCGGCGTCTCCGTCAGGCGCTCTTGTAGGTGCCCTTGGGCATCACGGCAGAGACGGTGGCACGCTGGATTTTCAATACCGTGCCTTCGGCGACCTCGATGTGTAGAAACTGGTCCCCGGCCTCGGTGATGCGTCCCAGGACGCCGCCGCTGGTCACGACTTCGTCGCCGGTCTTCAGCTCCGAGACCATCTTGCGGTGCTCCTTGGCGCGCTTGGTCTGCGGCCGGATCAGGAGGAAATAGAACACGGCAAAGATGATGATCAGAGGCAGGAAGCTGGTCAGGGCATCGGGCTGGCCGGCTGGCGCGTCCTGGGCCCAGGCACTTGAAATCAGAAAGTCCATGTCAGGCTCCTCGCTCTTTCCGCGCGCCCCGGCGCGCGGGTAGGGGTCGCGCCGTCAGGCGCATGATTCGCTCCATTCTGCCGGGGTGTCGCCCCCGGCCGGCACCGGAGCCGGGCTCCGGACGCCAAAATTAGCGGGGCATTATGCCCTAATCCGCAGACCAAACCTATTCCGCCGCCCAGGCGGGGCGTCAGGCCCCGCCGTCATCGCCGGTGGGCTCCGGCTCCCGTTTCCGGCCGGAGCGAGCGCCGTAAAACGCGCTGACGAAGGCACCCAGCTCGCCCCGGCCGATGGCATCACGCAGCCCGGCCATCAGCTCCTGGTAGTAATGGAGGTTGTGGATGGTATTGAGTCTCGCACCGAGGATCTCGCCGCATTTTTCCAGATGCCGGAGGTAGGCGCGGCTGTAATAACGGCACGTATAACAGCTGCAGTCCGGGTCGAGCGGTCCGTCATCGTCCCGGTGACGGGCATTGCGGATCTTGATGATGCCGTGGCGGGTGAAGATGTGGCCGTTGCGCGCGTTCCGGGTAGGCATCACGCAGTCGAACATGTCTATCCCCCGGCGCACCGCCTCGACGATGTCCTCGGGGGTGCCGACCCCCATCAGATACCTGGGCTTTTGGGCCGGCAGATCAGGTGCGAGGGCCTCCAGAACGGCGTCCCGCTCGGCCTCGGTCTCTCCCACCGACAATCCTCCCAGGGCGTAGCCGTCGAAACCGATCTCCCGCAGCCGGGCCAGGGATTCCCGTCGCAGGTCCGGAAACATGCCCCCCTGGACGATGCCGAACAGGGCCGCCGGGTTGTCACCGTGGGCGGCGCGGCTGCGCTCGGCCCAGCGGACGGACAGCTCCATGGAGTCCCTGGCCGCTTCCTCGGTAGCCGGATACGGCGTGCACTCGTCGAAGATCATCACCACATCCGATCCGAGCGTCCGCTGGACTTCCATGGACGTCTCCGGGCTCAGGAATACGGGCGAACCATCCACCGGCGAGGCGAAACGGACCCCCTCCTCGGTGATCTTGCGCCGCGCCGCGAGGCTCCAGACCTGGAAGCCGCCGGAGTCGGTCAGGATCGGCCGTTCCCAGTGCATGAACCGGTGCAGGCCGCCGTGCTTGCGGACCACCTCCGTGCCCGGGCGCAACATCAGGTGGAAGGTATTGCCGAGGATGATCTGGGCCCCGGATTGCTCTAGTTCTTCCGGCGTCATGGCCTTGACCGTACCGTAGGTGCCGACCGGCATGAACGCCGGTGTATCGACCACGCCGCGGCTGAATTCCAGCCTGCCCAGCCGAGCCTGGCCGTCCGTGGCATGCAGCGTAAATCTCATGCCGGATCCGCGGGGCGCTTGCGGGTGATGAACATGGCATCACCGTAGCTGAAAAAACGGTACCGGCGGGATACCGCGTGACGGTAAGCGGCGAGGACCGGCTCCCGGCCGGCGAAGGCGGATACCAGCATCAGCAGAGTCGATTCCGGCAGATGGAAGTTGGTCACCATGGCATCGACCACCCGGAATTCGAATCCCGGGTAGATAAACAGGTCCGACAGACCGCTGAAGGGGGCCAGGTCGTCGCCAGCGGCCGACGCGGCGGTTTCCAGCGACCGGACGACGGTGGTGCCGACCGCCACGACCCGTCCACCCCGGGCCCGGGTCCGGGCCACTGCATCGCAGGCGGCCGGCGGGACTTCCAGGTACTCGGCGTGCATGGCGTGCTGACGGATATCTTCGGTCCTGACGGGCTGGAAGGTGCCGGCCCCGACATGCAGGGTCACGCTGCAGCGCTCGACACCCCTGTCGGCGATTCGCTGAAGTAGCTCAGGATCGAAATGCAGGCCTGCGGTGGGCGCCGCCACGGCGCCCGGCGTCGAGGCATAGACGGTCTGATAGCGTTCCCGGTCCTCCGCCTCGTCCTGACGGCGGATGTAGGGAGGCAGGGGCATGTGGCCATGGGCCTCGAGGGCCGGCATCAGGTCCCGGTCGAAGCGCAGCCGGTATAAGGATCCGACCCGATCGGTCACCCTGGCCGCGAGCCCGCCCTCCAGGTTCAGGACGGCGCTGGCCCGGGCGGGTTTGCTGGTTCGCAGGTGGCAGAGTGCCTGCCTGGGACCCTCGACCCGTTCGAGGAGCATCTCCACTTTGCCGCCGCTCTCCTTGGCCCCGAACATCCGGGCCGGGACGACGCGAGTGTCGTTGAGGACCAGCAGATCGCCGGCGCGCAGCAGGTCCGGCAGGTCGGTGAATTGGCGATCGCTCAGGCCGCCGCCGGCACCGTCCAGACA
>CBDTYJ010000318.1:0-3276 GCA_965364575.1 uncultured Gammaproteobacteria bacterium | reverse complement strand
CCGATTTCCGATTGCCATTCCCTGGCGCTGGTCATGTCTCAGAGGTCCTTGTCCATCTTGATGAGCTTGTCGGCGATACGCCCCGGGTCCAGATCGAAACGGCCTTCGGCGATGCGCTGCTTGACTTCGGCCACGCGCTGTTCGTCCACCTCCTGGCGGGCGGCGAGGCGGGCTTCCAGTTTGCGCAGACGTTGGGCGGACTCGGTCAGTTCGACCCGCTCTCCTGCCGGCCGGTCTGCCGGAGGCGATTCAGCCTGATCGGCCTTGCGGCCGCGGTCGGATTCCGTCGCTGCATTGCTGCGGGACGGCTGGATGTTCGGCCGACCGACGCCGTCGATTTTATCAGCCATGACTGCTTTGCTCCGTGGGCGAAATGCGCCCTGTTGAAATCCCTATCGGCCGCCGACGGCAGAACTTTAGCCCTCGGACAATCATCTTAAAAGCACCTCGACCTGCTGGGAGGACCGGACTACGCCCTCGATCTCCCGGTCTGAGGACAGATTCCGCACCGGGATACGCTGTCCCGTGGCGCCGTCGCCCAGAGCCAGCCCGGCCATCTTTACCTGGATCGGACCGTGCCCGGCCACAAGCGTCACCCGCTGACCGCGCCGGATCACCGGGTCCACCTTGAGCATGCCGGGCTGGATGACCTGCCCGGCCGCCACCGATCGCCGCAATCGTTGTCCGGCCAGATCTTTCGGGTCGGTGTGATAACCCTGGCGCAGCTGGGTAATGTCCCGTTCCTCCAGTGCCAGCGCGGCCGGATCCAGCACCGTGCCGCGAGGATTGGCGCTGCGGGCAACCACGACCTCCATCATCTCCACCATGGCGACGGGCACATGGAGCTTCCACGGTTCCGGACCGGAACAGCTGACGGCTACGGTCAACCGCTCGCCGCGCACCATGCCGGCCGGGACCCTTGCGTCGAGCGCCTCGCCGCAAAGTGGCATCCGCAGACGTCCATCGATCGGTCCGGCATGGAGGGTGCGCCGCCCCACCGCCGGCGGCAGCATACCGGCGGCGGCCCGCTCGGCCGCCCTGGCGATGTCGGCGTGATCCTGCACCGCCCCCGCGCTGGCCGTGACGCTGCCAAGCGTCAGGAAAACGGCCAGCAGACCGTCAAGAAACCGCCGCTTGCTGCGGCCTGGCGACACCGGTCCGCCCTGACGGATATCCGCCGGCCCGTATAAATAAGGTGTTTTGATGGTTGTCCCGCTCATGTCTCTGGTCATTTCGCCTCTGTTTCCGATCGATGGGCCAGAGCATCCATGCAAAGACCGTGCCTGTTATGCCGGTATCGGGGATCCAGCCCCCGACAGCGGCGGATGTTGCCACCCGGGCGGAAGAACTTTGCCGCTTTCGGGCCCCTGGAGGTCCGACTCAGGGCCATTTCGGCCAGAGTCCCCGTGTTGGCACGCGGATTGCAAGGGGTTTCTCCAGCTAAAGCCGGAGCAAGGCAATGCCGACATACATCGATCAGGTTTTTTCAGGACACGAGCGCTCGCTGGCGGTGAACCGGCAGCGACTGGAGGTGGTGGCCTCCAATCTGGCCAATGCGGAGACGCCCGCCTACAAGGCGCGGGACGTGGATTTCCGCAGCGCGATGCGCGCGGCCGAGACTGACGGTGTCACCCTGCGTACCACCCGCCCGGGACATATCGCGGAACCCGGCGACGCTCGGCCCGCCAGCCTGCACTACCGCACCGCAAACCAGCCCAGCCTCGACGGCAATACCGTGGACTCGGACAAGGAGAAGGCCGCGTTCGCCGAGGCCTCCACCCGTTATCAGGCCAGCCTGACCTTCCTCAGCCAGCGCATCAGGGGTCTGCGGCTCGCTATCACCGGGAGTCGATAAGCCATGTCACTGACCAAGATCTTAGATATCGCCGGCTCGGCCATGAGCGCCCAGTCCGTGCGCCTGAACGCCACCGCCAGCAACCTGGCCAATGTCAACTCGGTGAGCGGCGACCCCGCAGCCGTCTACCGCTCCCGCCAGCCGGTATTCAGCGTCGATTCGCTGGGTAGCGACAGCCCGGGAGTCGCCGGGGTACGTGTCGACGGTGTCGTCCAGACCACGGCCGAGCCCAAACTGGTCCACATGCCCGACCATCCCGACGCCGACGAGAACGGCAACGTATACACATCGAACGTCAATGTGGTCGACGAGATGGTCAACATGATCGCCGCCTCGCGCTCTTATCAGAACAGCGTAGAAGTGGCGAAAGTCTCCAAGGAGCTGTTGCTCCGCACACTCAGCCTGGGCCAGTAGCCCGGACCTCAATCCACGGCAGGGATAGCCCATGGACATGATCAACGCAGTCAACGGCAGTCTCGCGGTCCCGAGAGAGACCACAGAGACCGGCCGCACCGAGCTTGGACAGGAAGACTTCCTCAAACTCATGGTGACCCAGTTCCGCAATCAGGATCCGATGAAGCCGATGGAGAACGGTGAATTCCTGGGCCAGCTGGCCCAGTTCTCCACCGTCTCAGGCATCGAGGACATGAACAAGTCCGTCGCGCAGCTGGCCGACTCCATCCACGCCAGCCAGACGGTGCAGGCCGCCAACATGATCGGCCGCACGGTGCTGCTGGAGGCCGAGGTGGGTCGTCTGCACGAGGGCGGCAGCCTGGATGGGGCGGTTGACGTGCCCGTCAGCACCGGCGACGCGCGGGTACGGATACTGGATCCGTCGGGCCGGCTGATCCGCGAGCTTGCGCTCGGCGCGCGCGCGGCCGGCGCAGCCGAATTCAGTTGGGACGGGATCATGAACGACGGCACCCAGGCGCCGCCCGGGTCCTACCTGGTACAGGCCGATATCGATTCCAACGGAGCACGGGAACGGACGCCCACGCTCCTCTATGCCCGGGTCGACAGTGTCGCCCTTTCCACGGACGGAGAGGGTGCCCGGGTGACCACCGAATATGGGGAGCAGGTCCGGCTCTCCCAGGTCAGGGCCATTCGCTAGCAGGGCCGGTCAGGGACGGACCGGATCACACATCAAGGAGATTACATAGATGTCATTCCAAGTTGCATTGAGCGGACTGAACGCGGCCACCGCCGATCTTGAAGTCACCTCCAATAACATTGCCAACGCCAACACCACCGGCTACAAGTCCTCACGGGCCGAATTCGCCGACGTATTCGCGGCCGGCGCCGACGGCATCGGCAGCGGCGTCCAGCTCTCGGACGTGCGCCAGGAGTTCAGCCAGGGCTCGGTCAATTTCACCCAGCGCAGCCTGGACATGGCGATCAGCGGCCAGGGCTTCTTCATCCTC
>CBDTYJ010000317.1:0-3281 GCA_965364575.1 uncultured Gammaproteobacteria bacterium | reverse complement strand
GCAACACCGCGAATCCGGCGATCCAGACCCACATGGAAGAGAAAAGGCCACCGCTTGGGGCCGATCCAGAGACCTGTGCCGGCGGCGGCTGAGCCGCTGCGGGCCTCGCGGGAGCAACCGCTTCCTCGGCCACCTCGGGTGCTTCTTCTACCGCCTCGCCTTCGATCCCTTCACCGGCAGCTTCCTCAGCCTCCGCGAGAGCGGCTTCCGCTTCGGCCTCTGCCACTGCGCGCTCGACAGAATCCGGATCGATCGGGGCTTCCAGTTCGGGCGCTACCGCCTCGCCACCATCGATCAGCGCGAGCCGCTCCTGGAGCGCGGCGATCTCCGCGTCTTTGACGCTGATCGCCTGGCGGGTCTCCTCCAGTTCGCGCCGCAGGGACTGAACGGCATTGAGCAACTCCTGATTGAGCGCTTCCTGCTCGGAGGTCAGCGGCGCGCCCTCGCCCGCGGCCGCCGTGGCCGCCGGCTCGTCGGGCGGCACCAGCTCGAGCCGCGGTTCTTCCGAGGTCGGAGCCGCCGGAGCCGCGACCGCCCCGGTCGCGCCCACGGGCCGGCCGGTGGCGCTGCGCCAGCGCGTATTCTGCCGCCGGACTTCAGCGGTGGCCTCGGCCGGCGAAGTGCCGAGAATCTCGTCGCGGCTCGGGACCCGCAGACGGGCACCGGCACGCATCCGATTGATGTTGCCGTCGAAGGCGTCGGGATTGGCCCGGAACAGGGCCATCATCATCTGGTTGGTGGAAATAGACGGGTCGGGGCGGACCTCCTGGGCGATGCTCCAGAGGGTCTCGTTCCGCCGCACCGGGCCATAGGCGGACGGCGGACTGACCTGGGGCCGGGTCGCGGCCTGGGGCGCGGGCGCCGGGGCTGGCAGGGGCCGCTGTACTACGCCGGAAGCCGCCGAGTCACGAGGCGGCACCGGCGCAGCGACGGCCGGCGGCTCGGGGGTCGGCAGGAATAACGGCGGATCCAGCAGCACCGTATATTCACGCAGCAGACGTCCACCGCTCCAGCGCGCTTCGACCAAAAAGGTGACGAAGGGCTCGATCATGGGCTCATCCGAGCTGATCCGGATCACCGCGCGATCGCCGCTGACCCGCTCCACCACGAATTCCAGATCATCGAGGAACAGCGGGCGGTCGATACCGACCCGGTCGAACTCCGCCCGCGGAGCAACTTCCACGCGCAGGGAATTGAGCTCATCGGCTCCCGACAGGGAGACCTGGATCTCGGCATCCAGCGGTTCGTTCAAATATGAATTGAGCTTGATATCGCCCAGTCCGAGCGAATTTGCACCGGTCGAAACCAGTGCAAGGGCAAACACCCCAAGCCAACGAAATCTACGCGCCATCGCCACTCCCTGTTCCCGCGCTCCCGCGAAGCGGGACCACTGCTCCAGCATCCGGATTGAACCGCACCTTTGGATTTTCTTGATAAGGCCCTTTACAAGTTGCGCCTAAATATAACTTATAGAAAGTTTTTCGCAAGGAATTCAGCGATCTGCACGCTGTTCAATGCAGCCCCTTTCCTGACGTTGTCAGCAACCACCCACAGATCGAGCCCGCGTGGGTGGGAAAGGTCCTCCCGGATCCGCCCCACGAATACCGAATCACGGTCGGCCGCCTCCGTGACGGGCGTAGGGTATCCGCCCGGCTCCCGCTGGTCGAGTACCTCTACACCGGGCGCCTCTTTTAACAGATTGCGGGCCTCGTCGGCGCTGATCTTGTCGCGGGTTTCGATATGCACGGCCTCGGAATGTCCGAAGAACACCGGAACCCGCACTGCGGTCGGGTTCACCAGGATCCCTTCATCGTCGAGTATCTTGCGGGTCTCCCAGACCATCTTCATTTCTTCCCGGGTGTAGCCGTTTTCCTCGAAACTGTCGATCTGAGGCAGGACATTGAAGGCGATCTGCTTCGGCGTGCTCGGGTCTTCTATCGGAAGTCCGTTGAGCAGCCGCGCGGTCTGCGCCGCCAGGTCCTCCACCAGACCCCGGCCGGCGCCGGAGACCGCCTGGTAGGTGGCGACGTTGATGCGCTCGATGCCGACGGCCCGGTAGATCGGGTTCAGCGCGACCAGCATCTGGATGGTCGAGCAATTGGGATTGGCGATGATATTGCGCCCTTCGTAACCCCCGATGGCATCCGGATTGACCTCGGGGATGACCAGCGGTATGTCCGCCTCGTTGCGGAATCGCGACGTGTTATCGATCACCACACAGCCCGCCGCGCCGGCTTTCGGCGCGTAGATCTCCGAGACCGATGCGCCGGCCGAGAACAGACCGATCTCGGCCCGGGAAAAATCGAAGTCGGCCACGTCCGTGACCGGGAACTCCCGCCCCTGACAACGCACGGTCTTGCCCGCAGACCGCTCGCTGGCCAGCGGATACAGCTCCGCCAGCGGGAATTTGCGCTGCTCGAGGATGGACAGCATCGTTTCGCCCACCAGCCCGGTCGCGCCCAGCACGGCTACCGAGAATTTTCCTGACATCGCTCTTCGCTCCATCACCCGCAGACGGCTTGACTCAGCCGGGTACCACCGGCGTGGGACATTTCACGTCCGCGTTTTGTGCCCGATGGCGGAGATAGTGGTCCATCAGCACCAGCGCCAGCATGGCTTCTGCGATGGGCGTCGCCCGGATGCCGACGCAGGGATCATGTCGACCCGTGGTGACGACCTCCACCGGGTCACCGTTTACGTCCACCGAGTCACAGGGCAGGCGCAGACTGGAAGTCGGTTTCAGCGCCATGCTGACACGCACGGTCTGGCCGGAGCTGATCCCTCCCAGGGTACCGCCGGCATGATTGGAGCGGAATCCTTCCGGCGTGATCTCGTCCCGATGCTCCGTACCTTTTTGCGTCACGGCCTGGAAACCGTCGCCGATCTCGACCGCCTTGACGGCATTGATGCCCATCATGGCGTGGGCGATGTCCGCATCCAGCTTGTCGAAGACCGGTTCGCCGAGGCCCGGGGGCACGCCGGTTGCCAGCACATTGACCCTGGCGCCGATCGAGTCGCCCTCCTTGCGCAGGGCGTCCATATAGCCCTCCAGCTCCTGGACCCGGCCGGGGTCCGCGCAGAAAAAAGGATTGTCGTCCACGCTGTCCAGATCGACGGGATCCAGCACCAGCGGCCCGAGCTGGGCCAGATAACCGCGGATCTCGATGCCGAGCTGGCGGCCGAGATAACGGCGGGCGATGGCACCCGCGGCCACACGCATGACGGTCTCCCGGGCCGATGACCGCCCGCCGCCGCGATAATCGCGGAAGCCGTACTTGTGG
>CBDTYJ010000316.1:0-3294 GCA_965364575.1 uncultured Gammaproteobacteria bacterium | reverse complement strand
CGCCCCGTGGCTCGTGTACTCGTCCCCCTCGCTCCCGGTTTCGAAGAGATAGAGGCGATCACCGTCATCGATATCCTGCGCCGTGCAGGCATCGAGGTCGTGACTGCCGGGCTGCAGCCAGGCCCGGTGTCGGGCTCCCATCAGATCACGGTCACGCCGGATCTGGCCCTGGACGAAGCGCTGGAGCAGGAATTCGACATGATCGCGTTGCCCGGCGGCATGCCGGGTGCCGACAACCTGGAGCACGACCCCCGCATCATAGATTTGCTGAGACAGGCGGCCGGGCGCGGCGGATACACCGCCGCCATCTGCGCCGCACCCAAGGTCCTTGCGGCCGCCGGGTTGCTGGACGATCGCCGGGCCACCAGCTACCCCGGCTTCCTGGATCCGGACTCGGTGCCGGGTCTGACTCTCGCAGATGACGCGGTGGTCCAGGACAATCGCCGGATCACCTCCCGCGGACCGGGGACCGCTATGGATTTTGCGCTGACTCTGGTCGAGAATCTGGCCGGGTCGACGATGCGGCAGACAGTCGAGGACGGGCTGCAACGACCTTGAACCGGCGTCGCGCCAGGGAGACAGGCAGGCTAGATGAAGAGTTTACGCGCCAGGCTGGTCGCCGATGTGAGCGGGGAAATCGAACGCGACCAGATCCGGGGATTTGCACGCAGCGTGGCGGAGATCGAGTGGCTGGTCCTGATCCTCGTCATGTTGTACATGCTGGCGCCCGGGACCCAAGTCACGGACCGGCCGATGTTGACGGTGGTCCTCGTCGCGTTCGCTGCCTTCATCCTGATTTTCCGGTATCTGGGCTTCTATCGCACGCAAAGCCGCCTGAAGATCAGTATCGAAACCCTCGCGATGATCGGGTTCGTCACGGCCGTGTTGCTGCCGACCGGTCGCCTCGATAGCCCGCTGATGAACCTGTATCTGTTGCCGATCATCGTCTCGGCGCTGACCCTGGGCAAATGGATCACGCTGCTGTTCGTCGGGTTGATATCCCTGTGTTTCGTATTCGTGGGAGGGGATCTGACCGCGGCCCTGTCCCTGGCGGGCCTGAGCACCATCCTCGGCAATCTGGCGCCATTCCTGCTGGTGGCCTTCGTTACGACGATGCTGGCCAATGACATTCATATCGCCAAGAGCCGCATCCGCACTCTGTCGGAGACGGACGAATTGACCGGACTTCACAACATGCGGGCGTTCTCGCGCCTGCACAAGATGGAGCACGAACGGGCGTCCCGATACGAACGCAGCTACGGCCTGATGCTGCTGGACATGGATGATCTCAAGAGCATCAACGACAGTCTCGGGCACGAGGCCGGAAACAACGCCATCGTGCTGGTCGCGAACGTCATCACGCGACTGATCCGCAACACCGACGCTGCCGCCCGCTACGGCGGTGATGAATTCATCGTGCTGTTGTCGGAGATAACGCCCGAACGGCTGGATCAGATCAGCAAGCGCATCCGCAGCAGCGTGCAAAACGCCACCCTGGAATACGAGGGCACCATGTACCGGACTTCGGTGAGCATCGGCACGGCCGTCTATCCTGCAGACGGCACCGATCCCAAATCCCTGATCAGCAGAGCCGATTCCCAGATGTACCAGAACAAGGAATTGCAGCGCCGGCCGGCGGTCAACGCTCGCTAGCTTTGCGATACCGTCAGCTGTGAGTCCGCCACGACCTCTTTGCCGGGACGCCGAGCTTTCGGCTCTGCTGGTGGTCGTGTCGGTGGCCCTCGTGATCTCCGGGATCGGGCCTGAAGACGCCATGACCTGGCTGCTGGAGGTCCTCCCGGTACTGATCGTTGCGCCGGTCCTGATCCTCACCCGGCGCAAGTTCCCGCTGACCCGTCTGTGTTACTGGTTCATCACTCTGCATGCCCTGATCCTCATCCTGGGCGGACACTACACCTATGCCGAGGTGCCGCTCGGATTCTGGCTGCAGGACGTTTTCGATCTGTCGCGAAATCCCTACGACCGGATCGGCCATATCGCCCAGGGATTCGTCCCCGCGCTCGTCACCAGAGAGATCCTGCTGCGCAAGACACTGCTGCGGCCTGGCGGCTGGCTCTTCATGCTGGTCGTCAGCGTATGCCTGGCGTTCAGCGCCTTTTACGAGATGATCGAATGGTGGGTCGCGGTGATCGCCGGTATCTCCGCCGAGGCCTTCCTCGGGACCCAGGGCGATATCTGGGACACCCAGTGGGATATGTTCCTGGCCCTGCTGGGCGCGATAACCGCCCAGTTGGCGTTCAGCCGCGTGCAGGATCGGCAGCTCGGGCGGATGGGGATCGGTCCGCGCCCGGCGGCATGACCCATTCCCCCGGCCGTGCTCGCGACATCGTCCCGGATCAGGTGTCGTCCCCGCCGGCCGGGCGACTCCCGTGAACACTGCACTACCATGGCCGGTGTCGATGGCTGCTCCCCGCGAACTTGCCCGGCTGGCAGAGATGCTGCGTGGCGAGGGTCTGCCCCACACGGATCTGCGCCCCGGAGACCGGGAACGGTACATGGTTGTCGCAGGCCCCGATGGCAGTTTGCTCGGCGGAGTGGGGCTGGAGCTGCGCAAGCCCCACGGGCTGCTCCGATCCCTGGTCGTGGCGCGGCCGGCGCGGGGCGCCGGGCTTGGCCGGAGGCTGGTGACTGCCGCGGAAAAGGTGGCCCGCGAGCAGGGCGTGACGACGCTGTACCTCCTGACTCCGGACGCGTCGGCGTTTTTCATCCGTCTCGGCTATGTGGAGACCGGTCGCGAGGCGGTACCGCGGGAAATCCTCGACACGGGTGAATTTGCCGTTTTGTGCCCGGCGTCTGCGCCCTGCCTGAGCAAGCACCTGGGACCCGGTTCCGGCCAGGAAAAAGGGAGGCTGTGAAGATGAGCGAACTCTTGAGCGGGCTCGGGGGCGTGTTCGTATTTTCCGAGAATCCGCGCGCGCTGTCAGAGTGGTACGCGAGGGTGTTCGATCTTGAATTCGAGGGGGTGGGCGAGCACGGGTCCTACTACACATTCTGGAGCCGGGCCGACCAGGATCCGGAACGTCGGCTGGACACGACGTTCGCCGTGCTGCCTGCCCGTGGCGACATCCCCCGGCCGCCGATTAATCAGGATCCCGGGGACATGTATGGCGATCAGGCCTATATGGTCAATCTGCGGGTGGAAGACATGGACCGGATGCTGGCGCATCTGGAGCAACAACATATTACAGTCATCGGCAGGCAGGACGAAGATTATGGGCGTTTTGTATGGGTCAGGGATGCCGACGGCAATCGGGTCGAGCTCTACCAGCCGCT
>CBDTYJ010000315.1:0-3304 GCA_965364575.1 uncultured Gammaproteobacteria bacterium | reverse complement strand
AAGGAGAAAAGAATGAAGATCCTGGTCGGCGTGAAACGCGTCATCGACTACAACGTCCGCGTGCAGATCAACCGCGAGGGCACCGGCGTCATCAAGGACGGGGTGAAGATGAGCATCAACCCCTTCGACGAGATCGCCGTGGAGCAGGCGCTGCGGCTGAAGGAAGCCGGCGCTGCCGAGGAAGTGATCGCCGTCTCCATCGGTCCGGGCACGGCCCAGCAGCAGTTGCGTACCGCCCTGGCCATGGGTGCCGACCGGGCCATCCTGGTGGAGACCGAGGAAGAAGTGCAGCCGCTGGCGGCCGCCCGCGTGTTCAAAAGCCTGATCGACAAGGAAGAACCCGGGCTGGTGCTGCTGGGCAAGCAGGCCATCGACGATGACGCCAACCAGACCGGCCAGATGCTGGCGGCGATCTGGGACAAGCCCCAGGCGACGTTTATCTCCTCGCTGGAACTGGCCGACGGCAAGGCGAAGGCCGTCCGCGAGGTGGATGCGGGCCTGGAGACGGTGGAGGTCACCCTGCCGGCGGTGATGACCGTGGACCTGCGCCTGAACGAGCCGCGCTTCGTCAAGATGCCGGACATCATGAAGGCCAAGAAGAAGCCCCTTGAGACCGTGGCCTTCGCGGACGTGGGCATCGAGATGCCGCCCATGATCGAGAGCCTGGGCTGTGAGCCGCCGCCGAAACGAGGCGGCGGCGTCAAGGTGGATTCGGTGGACGCACTGGTCGCCGCGCTGAAAGAAAAGGGGGTGCTGTAATGGCCAGAGTACTGTTGATGGCCGAGCATGACGGCCAGAGCCTGAACGTCTCCACCGCCCGCGCGCTCAACTGCGCCAAGGCCCTGGGCGAGACCGACATCGTGGTCTTCGGCAACGGCGCCGCGGCCGTGTGCGAAGCGGCCGCGAAGCTCGACGGCGTGGCGAAAGTCCTCAACGTGGACCGCCCCGAGAACGCCAACCCGATCTCCGCCATCCTGGCGCCCCAGCTGGCGAAGCTGGCCGACGGCTACGACTACGTGCTGGCGCCCTCATCGACCACCGGCAAGGACGTGATGCCCCGCGCCGCCGGCCTGCTGGGTCTGCCCCAGCTGAGCGACATCATGGAAGTCATCGACGCGCGCACCTTCAAGCGCCCGACCTACGCCGGCAACGTCATCGTCACGGTCAAGGTCCCTGAGGGCATCACCGTGCTGGGCACCGTGCGGATCGCGTCTTATGTGGCCGTCGGCGAAGGCGGCAGCGCCGCGGTGGAGAACCTGAGCGTGGACGCCGCCCTGCCCGACCACACCACCTACGTGGGGTTGGCAGCCTCCGGCGGCGACCGCCCCGATCTGCAGTCCGCCACCCGGGTCGTCTCCGGCGGCCGGGCGCTGGGCAGCAAGGAGAATTTCGATCTGATCTACAGCCTGGCCGACAAGCTCGGCGCCGGCGTCGGCGCCTCCCGCGCGGCGGTGGATGCGGGCTATGTGCCCAACGACATGCAGGTGGGACAGACCGGCAAGATCATCGCCCCGGACCTGTATATCGCCGCCGGCATCTCCGGCGCGATCCAGCACGTCACGGGCATCAAGGACGCCGGCGTGATCGTCGCCATCAACAAGGACGCCGATGCGCCGATCTTCGAGATCGCCGATATCGGTCTGGTGGGGGATCTGTTCCAGATCCTGCCGGAGTTGGAAAAAGCGCTGTAGGCCACGCCCGTGAACGCCACCCCGCTCTGGAGACCGAGCCCGGCACGGATCGCCCGCAGCCGGATGACGGCCTTCCAGGCCTTCGCCGCCGAGCGGGCCGCCCGGGAGTTCGACAGCTACGACGAACTCTGGCAGTGGAGCGTGGACGAGCCGGCGGCGTTCTGGCAGGCGGTGTGGGATTTCTGCTGGGTGATCGCGAAGAAGGATGCGGATCACGTGCTCGACCACGGCGACCGCATGCCCGGTGCCAAGTGGTTCGACGGCGCGCGGCTGAACTTCGCCGAGAATCTGCTGCGTGACCGGGACGATCACCCGGCGCTGATCTTCCGGGGCGAGGACGGCCGCCGGGAGCAACTCACCCATGCGGAACTCTACGCCGCCGTGGCCCGGCTGGCGGCATCGCTCAAGGCCAGCGGCGTCGGCCCCGGCGACCGGGTCGCGGGTTTCCTGCCCAACCGGCCGGAGGCCGTGATCGCCATGCTCGCCGCCGCCAGCGTCGGCGCCGTGTGGTCGTCCTGCTCGCCGGACTTCGGCATCCACGGCGTGCTCGACCGCTTCGGGCAGATCAAACCGAAAGTGCTGTTCACTGCCGACGGCTATTACTACGCCGGCAAGACCCTGGACTCCCTCGAACGGATCGCCGGCGTGCTCCGGCATCTCGACTCGGTGGAGACCGTGGTCGTGGTGCCATACGTCAACGAGCTGCCCGATCTCTACGGCCTGCCCAACGCCCTGCTCTGGGACGACTACCTGTTCGACGCCGAGAGCGTCGGCGACCGGATCGAGTTCGCCGCCCTGCCCTTCGACCACCCGCTGTATGTGATGTATTCCTCCGGCACCACCGGCGTGCCCAAGTGCATCGTCCACGGCGCCGGCGGCACCCTGCTCCAGCATCTGAAGGAACACCAGCTCCACACCGACATCGGCCGCCAGGACGTGGTGTTCTACTTCACCACCTGCGGCTGGATGATGTGGAACTGGCTGGTCACGGCCCTGGCCAGCGGCGCCACGGTGGTGCTCTACGACGGCTCGCCCTTCCATCCGGGCCCGGGCGCCCTGTGGAAGCTGGCCGAGGAAGAAGGCGTCACCGTCTTCGGCACCAGCGCCAAATACCTGGCCGCCCTGGAGAAGGCCGGCGAGAAGCCGCGGGAGAACTTCGATCTATCGAAACTGAAGTCCATCCTCTCCACCGGCTCGCCCCTGCTGCCCGAGTCCTTCGACTTCGTCTACCGGGACATCAAGCCCGACCTGCAACTGGCCTCGATCTCCGGCGGCACCGACATCATCTCCTGCTTCGCCCTGGGCTGCCCGACCCTGCCGGTCTACTCGGGCGAACTGCAGTGCCGGGGGCTCGGGATGGCGGTGGAGATATGGGACGAAGACGGTCAGCCGGTCAACGGCGAGAAAGGCGAACTGGTCTGCACCCGCCCCTTCCCCTCCATGCCCATCGGATTCTGGAACGACGAAGACGACAGCAAATACCGGGCCGCCTATTTCGAGCGGTTCGAGAACGTCTGGTGTCACGGCGACTACGCCGAGCTGACTTCCCACGGCGGGCTGATCATCTACGGCCGCTCCGACGCCGTGCTCAACCCGGGCGGCGTGCGCATCGG
>CBDTYJ010000314.1:0-3307 GCA_965364575.1 uncultured Gammaproteobacteria bacterium | reverse complement strand
GTGTCGATGGCGCGATAGCCGCGGGACATGGCGTCTGCAAATCCGCGCTGGACCAGCGCGGCATCGACGCGGGCCACCGCGGCGCCCGCTTCTTCGAGCTCCGGATCGAGATCGGCAGCCTGGCGGTAGACCGAGGCCGCGTCGCGCAATCGGCCGCTGCCCTCAAGTCGCTCGCCCTCCCGCATCAGCTGGACCACCCGATCTATCCGCGGCGCCCGCTCCAGGCCTTTGAGGGCGACTTCGTCCTCGGGGTCGAGCCTCAGGGCGAGCTGAAATTCCTGCTCGGCCAGTTCTCCATCGCCGCGGACCAACGCCGCCTGGCCCCGGGCCCGCGCCGCGGCTTGCAGTTCGTCTCCGCGCCGATCCAGCGCGGAGAGCTTGCCGGCGGCCTCATCCCAGCCCTTGCGCGCCTCGTCGTAGGCAGCCCCGCGGAAAGCCCGGCGAGCCGCATCGGCGGCCAGCTCGGCATCCGCCAGACCGGACCCACCCCATTCCTCGGCGCCGCGCGCCAGCAGCTCACGGCGCCGGCGCTGATAGACCAGCATGGCTTCGTCCGCCGCCTCCTTGCTGGCCGCCAGCAACTCGAGATCGACCGCCGGCGCCTCTTCCACCGCGGGTGGCGACAGATCTTCCGTCGCTGGCTGTGGCTGTTTTGCTACCTGGCGCGGCAGGACAAAGACCACTGCCGCCAGTAGCGCCAGCAGGACCGCGAATGCCGCCCATACCCAGGCCATGGTTCCGGATCTGGGTGCCGGCGCCGGGGCCTTTCGGACAGGCACCCGGCCGGCCGCTGGCGTGCCGGGCGCTGGCGACGGCACGGAGGTCGCAGAAATACGTATCCGGCGCGGAGCCGTCTGCCCGCGGCAGGCTTGCAGGATGTCGTCCAGCTCGCGCCCGATCTCATCCATGTCGGCAAGCCGCGCTCGGGCGTCCCAGGCCAGCAGGCGGGCCGCCAGCTGCTGCAGCCCTTCCGGGACGTCGAAGTTCATCCGCGAGCGCAGCGGCGGCGGCTCGCCGTCCTGTTTCATCTCCGGCGGAAAACCGCTGACCAGCTCATGAATCAGGACGCCGAAGGCGAAGGCATCGTCGGCCGGCGAAGGCGGCTTTCCCTGTCTCTGCTCCGGGCTCGCGGACAGCCGCGTCCCGCCACCGCCAGTACCCAGTCCGGAGCTGGCGTCGAGGGCGGCCGCGATACCGAAATCCAGCAAGCGGGGCTGACCGGGCGCCTCCAGCAGCACGTTGGACGGTTTCAGATCGCGGTGGATCACACCCTGTCCGTGGGCGTAGGCCAGGGCGTCGGTCAGCGGCACCAGGGGCACCAGAATCTCGGCCGGCGCCGCATCCCGGAGCTGTCCGAGTTCACCGCCCTCCACGTACTCCATGGAAATGAAAGCGAGTCCGTCGGCCTGGTGGAAATCGAACACCCGGACGATCCCCGGGTGCAGCAGACGGCGCGCCTGCCGGCACTCGTGACGCATCAGTTCGATCATGGCGGCGTCTGACAGCAGCCGGGGCTGGAGGATCTTCAGAGCGATGTCATCGCCCAGCTCGGCGTCCCGGGCCAGCCAGACCTGGCCCATACCACCCCGGCCCAGGAGCCGCAGCAGTTCGAATCTTGACGCCAGCTGCTGGCCCGGAGACGGCTCCGTCATTCTTCCGTCAGCACGTCCCCGTCACCGGCGGGTGGCGACGGCTCGGGAGGCAGCTCGAATCCGGTCTCGGCCTGGTAGATCTCGCGCATCAGCCGTTGCCACTCGGCGTACTGTGTGGCGGCAGTGCCCTCGAGACGCCGGGTCTCGCCCGCGACCTGTACCACGGCCGGCTCGATGTCCTGACCAAAGGAGGTGCTCAATTCCTTGATCGTCTCACCCTGCATCTTCGCCTGCTGCCCCAGCTGCATGCCCGAACTGAACAGCTGGACGCCGCCGACCAGCATGGCGCCGGAACCCAGCTCGTTGGCGGTGCTGTTCCCCTGGGAGTCCAGCACCACGGAGCCGACGACCGCCATGGCACCGACGATCTTCCTCCAGCGAGCCGCACTCTGCAGCTCTCGCAAGGTGATGATCTCGTCATAGGTGTACTGGCGCCACTCGTCGTAAGGCGGCTCCATACGCCGTGCGAAGTCAGCATAGTGCTCGTTGAGGGTGTCGACGAAGATGTAATCGCGCTCGCGTATCGCTTCGACCCGGGCCAGCATCGGATCACCCTCGGCCGGCAGCCGCGCCACCGAGTAATTGCCCCGCCGGTCTTTGCTCAGATAGCCGTCGAAGGCGGCCGAAGAGACGTCGCGTGCGAAGCGCAGCTCGGCGACGCGATCGATCTCCACCAGCTCGTCGTCATCCATTTCGCCGCGGTGCCGGACCAGATCGTTGGCGATCTGGTTATAGACATTCTGGAACGGATCCCGGTCCAGCACTTCGCTGTCGGCGTAACTGGCGGCATCGGCGTTGCCCCGGTATTCCTGATCCAGCCACACGCGACTGGTGGCATCCTCGGCGCGGACACTGATCCGCAAACGCTCGCCGTTGGACTCGAGGATCCGGCCCGTAACAAGCAGCTCGGCGCCTTCGCGCGGCCCCGGCACGACCCGCACCGGACCCCACTGGGCGGTACGCTCCAGCGTTTCGCGAAGGTGAAAAGCGACAAACCGGGCCTCGGCCTCGCGGACCTCCTTGGGCACCTGGAACTCGTCCTCGCCGGCGGTACCGTCCTCGGCGATGCCGGGGTCGAATTCCACGATGGTGACGTCCAGGCGCTCGGCCGCCGGCACTTCGGTCTGTGCACTGACGGCCGGCGTGTAGGCTACCGGCCGGGTCTCGGTCACGGTACAGCCGCCCGTCAGGGACAGGGGGATCAACAGCCAGGCCAGATATCCCGAGCGCTTCATCGTCAGTCCCTACTTGCCGAGACTCTGTTTGTACTGCCGGTATTCATCCCACAGCTTCTCGCGCAGGGCCGGATCCGTCTCGGATTCCGCTGCCTCGCGCAGCTGGCGAGCGACGATGTCATCGTCACTGCCGCTACCGACGTCAGGCGGGGCGGTGGACGTGCCGGTCCCGCCAGTGCCACCCATGCCGCCCGCACCGCCGCCCGATGCAGAGCCGCCACCGGTCTCGGTGCCACCTGTACCGCCGGTGACGCCGCCGCTGCCGGCCGGGTAGCCGTAATCGGAACCGCCGGGTGCGCTCGCGGACCCACTGCCGGTGCCGCGATCGCCGGCGTTCCGCTCAGCGATCTTGACCTGTTCCTCGGACATCACCGTACCGAAACCCTCCAGGGATCGCGAAAGTTCCCGATCCAGATCCGA
>CBDTYJ010000313.1:0-3316 GCA_965364575.1 uncultured Gammaproteobacteria bacterium | reverse complement strand
TGGATGAGCGCTTCTTGCTCACAGCCTTCTTGCGGCTGGCCGGCCGCTTCTTGCTGGCCGCTTTCTTCCGTGTGGGACGCCGTTTGGTGGCCACTTTCTTTTTCGCCGTCTTTTTCTTCGCCGCCGGCCGCTTTTTGGCAGCAGTCTTCTTCTTCGAGGCTTTCTTGCGAGTGGCCTTCCTCTTGGTCGTCGGTTTCTTCTTCGCGACCTTCTTCTTTGCGGCCTTCTTCTTCGCCACTTTCTTCTTGGCTTTCTTCTTGCGCGCCGGTTTCTTCTTCTCGCCGAACGTCTTGTCCCACTGCTTCTCCAGCGAGGCGAAAGCCTTCTCGGTATGCGTGGCCTTGATGAAGTAGGTCCGCGCGTCGTCTACCAGTTGCCGCACCCGCCGCTTATCTTCCTGGGTGATGCGCAACTCGTCACGGGCGTCGGCGAGCATCTTCTCCAGCTTCTTCATCTGCTGCCGGGCGGCCTTGGTACCGGTGCGGGCGGCACGCTCAGCCTGTGCCTGGGCGCGCTGGCGGAGCGACTTGACTCTAGCCGCCGATCTGTTGCCGCGCTTGATCAGCGTCTGCAACTCGCGGTTGAGGCGCTTGTAGGTCTGGGCGGCGGATTTTGAAAACTGGGAGCGGGCATCGTTGAATGCCTTCTCCAGGTCGCTGAGATGGTTGGTCATGGGCCGAATCTCCGGGGTTCCTGGCGGTAACACGCTTACGTCGCAAGTGACGAAGTTCGTCAGAGACTATAGTACAACGCCCATGGCCTCGCCATGCGAAGCATCCGCCGCGGTGCACGAGCGATGCGACAGCGCATAGAATAGTCGCTCGTCCGCGCGCCCCGACCGGCGGCATAGCTCGACTACGAAGGTCCCCGATCCATGAGCAAGCTGTTCTACGCTGCTGCCTGCCAGACTGATTTTCCGGCACCCCGGACCCGCGCGGAGATCCCGGCCAGGGTCGAGCGCATGTGCGAGATCGTGGCCCAGACAGTGGCGGGCTACGAGCCGTTCTTCGACGTGCGACTGCTGGCCTTCCCGGAGTTCGCCCATGCGGTGCCGGTCTATCAGAGCGTCGCCGAGCTGCGGCGCAAGCTTGCGGTGCCGGTGCCCAATGAACATACCGAGCGCTACGTTTCCCTCGCGAAACAATTCGGCTGTTATATCCAGACCGGCTCGTTCCTCGAGACCGACCCGGAGTATCCCGAGCACGTGTTCAACACCACGGTGCTGGTCGGTCCCCGGGGCGTGCTCAGCAAATACCGGAAGGTGAATCCGTGGATCCCCTGGGAGGTTCACGCCAGCCCCCATGATATCCCCGGCTACCGGGCGGATCCGTTCCCGGTCGCCGACACCGAGCTCGGCAAGATCGCCGTAGCCACCTGCTACGACTGGTTGTTCCCGGAGACGATCCGCGAGCTGGCATTCCGCGGCGCCGAGATCATGGTGCGCATATCCGCCTATATGGATCCCTGGGGTGCCAGTGAACCGATGGACTGGTGGACGCTGATCAATCGCACCCGGGCGCTGGAAAATTCGGTCTACGTGGTGGCGGCGAACCAGGGTGCGGCCATGGCCAACTACCCGCCATTCAGCTGGCCCGGGGCGAGCATGGTGGTGGACTATGACGGCCGCATACTGGCCCAGGCAGAGGCAGGGCCGGGAGAGAAAGTGGTCGTGGCGCCGGTCGATATGGATCGACTGCGACAGGAGCGCGAGCGCCGACGGGGCCACGACATGCGGGCCCATATGCGCACCGAGCTCCACACCTATCTGCAGCGTCCGCGGCTGGCGCCCGCCGGGCCCGGAGAGATCGACATGCCGGGTCTGGAAGACCGGATCGGCGACGCCAAGCGCGGGCTCGAAGGAGGATCTACATGAACCGGGCCCGCCGCTTGTCTCTGCTCCTCACCTGCGGCGTATGGCTGCTGGCGTTGAGCGCATGCGGGCGTCCCGGAGACGACATTACCGCCGCAGACGTGGCCGACAACAACCGCGGTGTGGCGCTGATGGGATATTTCGATTACAGCGGCGCCCGCGATGTCTTCGATCAACTGGTCCAGCGGCGGCCGGACTGGCGGGACGCCCGTCTCAACCTTGCGATCGCCACCCTGAACCGCCAGCAGGAGGGCGACGAGCAGCTGGCGCTCAACATCGTCGACACGGTGTTGCAGGAAGACCCCGCCGATCTCCGGGCCAACTATATCGCCGGCCTGCTGCATCTCTATCTGGGTGAGACAGAAGCTGCGCTGGAACGCTTCCGCGTCGTCACGGCCGGCGATCCGGAGGATGCCTACGCCGCCTATTTCACCGGCCAGGCCCTGGTGCAGCAGGGCGACCTGGAGGCTGCGGCAACCGAGTACCAGAGAGCCATCGAGCAGGACGCCTATCTTCGCAGCGCTTATTACGGCGCCGCCCTCGTCCTGCGCCGGCTGGGACAGCCGGATAAGGCGAGGGAGATGCTGGATGTCTATCAGCGATTCGCGGACAACCCGCGCGCACGTCTGGCCGAATTCAAGTACACCCGGCTGGGGCCCAAGGGCGAGGCGCTCGCCGTCGGCCGTGAAGATGCCGCGCTGGTCCCGCCGCCGTCCGGAGAATTGTTTGCTGACCCGGTCCCGATCGGCATCGATCTGCCGGATGCGCTCACGTCGCTCACCACCGCCGATGTCGACGGTGACGGCCACCAGGATCTTTATCTGGTGATGGCCGAGGCGACCCGTCTATTGAAGGGCACGGCCCAGGCAGACTTCGTCGAAGCGCCCGGTCATCCGCTGGCCGGCATCGCCGACGGCAAAGCGGCCCTTTGGGGCGATATCGACAACGACGGCGATATCGACCTGTACCTGTGCCGGAACGGTGCCAACCAGTTGTGGCTTTCGGGGCAGGGCGGAACGTGGACCGAGGCCACTGAGGCTACCGGCACCGGGGATACAGGCGACTGCGCTGACGGCGGCATGATCGATGCGGATCACGACGGGGACCTGGATCTGTTCGTGGTCAACGGAGACGGCCCGGACGAACTGTTCAGCAACAATGGCGACGGCAGTTTCCGGCGCCTCGGCGCCAGTCAGGGCATCGCCGGGTCGGCGCCCGGACGCCAGTTCCTGGCGGCGGATCTGGATGGTGATCGGGATCTGGATCTCGTCGTGGTCAATCGATCCGGCGGCAACCACGTATGGATCAATGACCGTCTGTGGCAGTACCGGGCTGCCGAGGATCTGGAGGGATTCCGCGCGGCCGGACTGGTCGCGGCGACCATCGCAGATCTCGAAGCAGATGGGCGCCCGGACATCTATGGGGTGGGCCGTGACGGGGCCCTGC
>CBDTYJ010000312.1:0-3317 GCA_965364575.1 uncultured Gammaproteobacteria bacterium | reverse complement strand
GCGCATCCCAGAGCGCCTTCTGGGGCCGGATCAGGCCCTCGGTGTCGTCGTCCGCGTACTGCTCCATCTCTGCGGTCATGCGCTCGCGCATGCGGCGCTGCCCGCTCAGGTCGAAGGACAGCGTCGGGCCCTGTTCCAGGCGTTCGTTGAGCATCCACAGGGTGTGAGACAGATCGCCGATCAGCTCCACTTCGGGCAGGTAGTGCTCGTCGATCTCGGCCGGCAGAAAGTCCGCGTGGATGATCCGCTTCTCGCCCGTGGGGTTCCACAGCTGCGGATGGTATTCGACCATGTCGAAACCCAGTGTCAGAACCAGGTCGGCATCGTCGATGACCAGGGCCGGCAGATCCTTGGCGCCCAGGCCGATGGTGTAGAGGCAGTGATCCGTCGTGTAGTCCACCACGCCCTTGGCCATGAAGGTGCTGATCACGCCGATCCCGGTCCGCTCGCACAGGGTGCGAAGCTGGCGATGGGCCTGTTTGCGGATACAGCCGTTGCCGGCCAGGATCACCGGCCGCTCTGCATCGCACAGCATCTGGAACGCGCGGTCGGCGATCTTGTCGTCGGGGACGTAGCGCCTGTAGCGGCGGGGCAGCAAGGGCTGGTTGTCGGAGTCTTCCTTCGCGATGTCCTCCGGCAGTTCGATATGCACCGCACCGGGTTTCTCGGTCCGTGACAGCCGCACCGCCTTGCGCACGATCTCCGGGATGGTGTCCGGATGGAGGATGCTGGTGGCCCATTTGGTGACCGGCTCGAACATGGCCACCACGTCCATGATCTGGTGGGACTCCTTGTGCAGCCTCCGGGTCGAGCCCTGGCCTGTCAGCACCAGCATCGGCGCCCTGTCCATGTTGGCGTCGGCGACGCCGGTGATCAGATTCGACGCCCCGGGGCCCAGGGTGCCCAGACAGGCGGCCGGGTTGCCTGTCAGCCGCCCATAGACCTCCGCCATGAAGGCCGCGCCCTGCTCGTGGCGGGTCAGGACAAACCGGATGCGCTCCGACGCCTCCAGGGACATCATGAAATCGGCGTTCTCCTCCCCCGGCACGCCGAAGATGAATTCGATGCCCTCCTCTTCCAGACAGCGGACCAGCAGATCGGATGCTTTCAAGGCGTTCTCCAACAGACTCGGGACAGAAGAAGACATCGTCCAGTATAGTCCGTGGACAGGACGCCGCCGCCGGGCTCGCAGTGGCTTTTCCCGGGCTGGACGGCTATTTTTCTTTCGACCCTACTTTCACCAATTCGCGACCGCGACCCGGGTCGCGGTCGCCGGGGGAATCAGCCATGAATCTGATGGACATGCTCAGCGGCGCGGGCGCCAACCAGGCAATCGCGGGCAAATTCGGACTGGACCAGGGCCAGGCACAGGCGGTGATAAAGAAATTGTTGCCGGCCCTCGGCGCCGGCCTGAAAAAGAACACCGCGCAACCGGGCGGGCTCGAGTCCCTGACCCAGGCGCTGCAGAAGGGCGGCCACAGCCGCTATCTGGAGAAGCCGGCGGAACTGGCGGGGGCGGGCGCGATCCAGGACGGCAACGCCATCCTCGGTCACATCCTCGGCAGCAAGGACGTCAGCCGCGGCGTCGCCGCCCAGGCGGCGCAGGGGACGGGCGTCGATGTCGGCGTCGTCAAACAGATGCTGCCGATGGTGGCCGCCGCCGTCATGGGCGCCATGGGCCAGCAGCGGCAGACCGCAGGCAGCGACGTCGGCGGCATGCTCGGGTCGTTCCTGGACAGCGACGGGGACGGCTCCGTCGCGGACGATCTGATGGGCCTCGCCGGCAAGTTCCTCGGCCGCTGAGCGGTCAACGGATTTTTCAAGAAAGGAGCAGACGAATGGGAATGTTCGACTTTATCGCCGATGTGGGTGAGAAACTCTTCAGCAGCGACAAGGACGCAGCGGAGAAAATCCACAAGCAACTCAGTCAGGGATTGCCCGGCAAGATATCCGGGCTGAAGGTGGATTTCGACGACGGTCAGGTGACTCTGGCCGGCGAATGCGACTGCGCCCGGACCAAGCGGGTCGCGACCCTGACTGCCGGCAACAACCAGGGCGTCAAGGCGGTCAACGCGGACGCGCTCACCGTCAAGGCGGCACCGGCCGCAGCCGAACCCGCTGCCGCCGCCCCGGCCGCGGCCCCTGCGGTCGAGGAAGAGCCGGGTGAGTACTACACCATCAAGTCCGGCGACACCCTGTCGGGGATCGCCAAGAAACATCTCGGCAACGCCATGGCCTATAAGAAGATCTTCGAGGCCAATCGGGAAGTGATCAAGGATCCGGACAAGATCTATCCGGGGCAGAAGATCTTCATCCCCAAGGGCTGAGGCCGGACAGCAGGATCCGTATCGCCGGGCCAGGCGCTTGAGCGTGGCCCGGCGTTTTTGATTTGCGTCAGGTCTTCTTCTTGCTGTCGCCGAACAGCGATTCGAGTTCTGACATCGGATCATCGGCATCCGGCTTCGGGGCCTCCGATCCGCCACGGCCGAACAGAGCCTCGAGACTCTGCTCCGCCTCGCTCGCCACGGTCCGATCCGGCGGCTGCCAGGCACCGGATCGGGGTTCGAGATATCCGCAGAAGTTCGCGCGGGTCTTGTCGTTGACCGGCTCCGCCACCGGCTCCCGGCATTGATTGGCGACGGATCTGTCGTAAAAGCGGCACATCCGGCAGACGTGCAACTCGGCGCCGCAGCCCGGGCATTCGGCCCGCCGGGACAGGGGCAGCGGGAGTTCGTCGAGTGACGCCCCGCATTTCCAGCAGACAAGGTTGTTCTCCGCCACGAGTTCGCTCCTGTTCCGGGGGCTCCGGCATGTGGCCATCGGCGGACGGCCCAGCCCCAGCCTAGGGCCCGCTCCGGGTCTCATCAAGTCCTGCCGGGACCGGGGCCCGATCGGTTGGGCTTCACCAGCCACGCCCGCCAGGAGGGCAGGGCCGCCCATCCATCCCGGGGACCGATTCCTGTAAACTGAGGGACCTTTCGGAGGGCCTGTAGCTCAGTTGGTTAGAGCAGGGGACTCATAATCCCTTGGTCCCAGGTTCGAGTCCTGGCGGGCCCACCAATCTCCCCTCGGCTGTCCGGTCGAGCTGCCCTCGCCTGGCGTTTTCAGCTGGCGGTAAACAGGACGGGGCCCAGTCACTCTTGTCTGCCCTGCACTGAAGATCAATCCTCGCCGATCACTTCTGTATCGATTGACCGAGGCGGGAGGATTGGGCTGAGGCTAATTGCCTCGCCAGCTGCAGAGCGGCAATGCCGATAAAGGGGGATGTCAGCAAGCCGGGGAAATAGCCGCCCGTCACGATCGCCATCGCGGGATGT
>CBDTYJ010000311.1:0-3328 GCA_965364575.1 uncultured Gammaproteobacteria bacterium | reverse complement strand
CGGCGAGCTGGAGACCGCCGAGGCCCTGGGGGGGGCGATCCTCGAGGCCTGCGTGGCGGTGGGCGGCACCGTGACCGGCGAGCACGGCGTCGGCATCGAGAAGCTCGACCAGATGTGCGTGCAATTTTCGGCCGTGGAGCTGGCCCAGTTCCATGCCCTGAAGAGCGCCTTCGATCCGCCGGGCCTGCTGAATCCCGGCAAGGCCGTACCGACCCTCGCCCGCTGCGCGGAATTCGGTGCCATGCATGTCCACGGCGGGCGCTTGCCCCATCCGGAGCTGGAGCGTTTCTGATGACTCACGGACCCATGGATTCGGATTGCGCCGAGACGCTGGTCGCCGCTGTCCGGGAGGCGGTCGAAGCGGGGGAGCCCGTGGAGATCCATGGCGCCGGGTCCAAGCGGTTCTACGGCGAGAACGTCGCCGGCCGGCCCCTGGATGTGACCGGACACCGCGGCGTGGTCAGCTACGAGCCCTCGGAGCTGGTATTGACCGCTCGCGCCGGCACGCCCCTCGCGGATCTCGAGGGTCTGGTCGCGTCCCACGGCCAGATGCTGCCATTCGAGCCGCCCCACTTCGGCCCCGGAGCGACCCTTGGCGGCGCCGTCGCGTGTGGCCTGTCGGGTCCGCGCCGTCCCTATGCCGGCGCCGTGCGCGACGCGGTGCTCGGAGTCCGGCTGGTCAACGGCCGCGGCGAGCCTGGACGTTACGGCGGGGAGGTCATGAAGAATGTGGCGGGCTATGACGTTTCCCGCCTGATGGCAGGCGCCCTCGGCACCCTCGGCCTGCTGCTGGACGTCTCGCTGAAGGTGCTCCCGGCGCCCCAGCGGGAGGCGACCGTGACCCTGGCGCTGGATGCCGCCGGCGCCATCGCGCGATTCAGCGAACTCGGGATGCGTCCATTGCCCCTTTCGGGTGCCGCGTGGGAAGACGGCCGCACCTGGGTGCGGCTGTCAGGCAGCGAGGCGGGTGTGGCGGCAGCCGTCGTGGAGCTTGGCGGCGACACCGTCGACGCCGGGGAGGCCGGGCGGTTCTGGTCCGATCTCCGGGAGCACCGTCTGGCGTTCTTCGATCGCCCGGGCACGCTCTGGCGGCTTGGCCTGCCCCAGGCCCATCCACCCCTTCCGATCGAGGGGGACTGGCTGCTGGACTGGGGCGGCGGCCAGCGGTGGCTCAAGACCCCGGCGCCGGCCCACACGATCCGGGAAGTCACTGCGGCCGCGGGCGGCCACGCCACAGCCTTCCGTGGCGGGGACAGCGGCGTCGGTGTGTTCCATCCGCTTCCGGACGGCTTGCTCCGGCTCCACCGACGGATCAAGGCGGCCCTGGACCCCGCCGGCCTGTTCAATCCCGGCCGGCTGTACGCGGGGCTTTAGGCATGCAGACCCGGTTCCCGGCGGCGACCCTCGCCACTGCTTCAGGCCAGGAAGCCAACGACATACTCCGCCGCTGCGTCCATTGCGGCTTCTGTAACGCGACCTGCCCGACCTTCGCCCTCACAGGCAACGAACTGGAGGGACCGCGGGGCCGCATCTATCTGATCAAGAATCTGCTGGAAGGCGAGGAGACGTCCGGGGCCACCCTGACCCATCTGGATCATTGTCTCGGCTGTCGCGCCTGCGAGACCACCTGCCCCTCCGGCGTGGCCTTCCATCGTCTGGCCGATATCGGCCGGGAGACGCTGCATGAACGCGCGGTGCGCCCGCGCCGGGGCCGTTGGTGGCGTGGGCTGCTGGCGAGATTTTTCGACCGCAGCCTGCCGTTCAGGAGCCTGGTCGGCCTCGGTCGTCTGTTCAGGCCAGTTCTGCCATCGCGGCTCCGGCGCCAGCTGCCCCCATCCGGCGGCACCCGCCCCCGCGGCGCGGGACGTAAGGGATATGTGATGCTGCACGAGGGATGCGTCCAGCCGGTGCTGGCGCCCGGGATCAACGATGCGGCAGCCAGCGTGCTGGCCCGGCGGGAACTCGGTGCGCGGGATGCGTCCGGGTGCTGCGGCGCCCTCGCCTACCATCTTGGCGACGTGACCCGCGCGCGACGCCAGATCCGCCGGAACATCGACGCGTGGCTTCCGGAGGTGCGCGCCAGCCAGGGCCTGGTCGTGACCGCATCGGGCTGCGCCGCCTTTATCCACGACTATCCGTCTTTGTGCCGCGGCGATACCGCCTACGAGACCCGGGCCGGCGAAATCGCCGCGGCCACCCGGGACGTCGCGGACTTCCTGACGCCGATGGCCGCCGACACCCAGCCGCTGGCCCTGCATCTGCCCTGTACGCTGCGTCACGCGATCCGCGGGGCGGACCGTCTGCGCGCGCTCCTCCTCGCCAGCGGCTGGACCCTGGTCGAGACCGCGGATGACGGTCAGTGCTGCGGCTCCGCCGGCACCTACTCGCTGCTGTATCCCGAAACGTCGAGCGCTCTGGGAGAGAAAAAGGCCGCCCAACTGAGCCGCGGCGGACCTGCCCGGATAGTCACCGCTAACATCGGCTGCCAGATGCACCTGGCAGCCCGGTCACCGGTACCGGTGCGTCACTGGGTCGAAGTCTGGGACGAATTGGAGGCGGGCGCCGCCTCCACCGAAGCCGGGGGCTAAATCCCGGGCTGCCCCTGTCTCCGGAGTCACGGTGAGAAGGGCCAGAGTCGGATCATGCCAAATTGCGATTTCTCCCATGAAACAAACAGCCCGGCGACCCTGGAATGCACTTTGTTCCACCAAGAGCGGCCACGCAACAAATGGCGTGTTTGCCCGGCGTGGATTGGCTTAAAGGCGGGTTTTGGGCCCCAAAAAGGCATACCCAAGTGTGACTCAGCCGGCTTCTAAGCTCGAATTTCGAGCAATTCCAGAATGTTAGCTTGGTCCGACCCCATTCTCCGCCATTCACGCCCCCTGCCGGGTGCGTCAGCGGCGCGGCGTCGGGCCGATCACTGATTCCAGCAAGTCACCGACAGTGCAGTGCTGTTCCAGTGGATGCCGGAGACGAGCATCCAGATTCAGCCGGTATCGGTTGCGGCGGCCGTCCCGCTCCCGTTCCAGAACCCCTGCCTGCTCGAGCTCGGCCACGATGCGCTGGACGGCCCGCTCCGTGATCCCGACCCGGGATGCCACTTCCCGGAGCACCTGATCCGGATCCAGCGCCAGACACACCAGCACATGGGTGTGATTGCTCAAGAACGTCCAGGTCGACGTCCCTGACGCATCGGGACGGCGCGCTGTCTGCCGCGTGCCACGCCGGGCCGGGCCCGTCTTTCCCGGCCTCTTGCGCCGGGGAGGTTTTTGCGCTCTAATATTCACGAATTACATTTCGTATTTAGGAGACCCACCGAATGTCTGCA
>CBDTYJ010000310.1:0-3356 GCA_965364575.1 uncultured Gammaproteobacteria bacterium | reverse complement strand
AGTGCGAAGTTTCGTTGGAATCGCCGAGGGTTTCAAACCGGCGCCGCTGGCGCGACGCAGGACGCTCCCCTCGGCTGCGCCTCGGGCCCGGCCACTCGCCGACAGGCGAGCGGCGTTCCCGCCTGGCCGAGCCGTGCTCGGCCTTGCCGCAAAGCGGCAACCGGCGCTCACCCAGCTGAGCTACCGGGGCAGAAGTGCGAAGTTTCGTTGGAATCGCCGAGGGTCTCAAATCCGCCGCTCAGGAATCGGATCCGTGAGTGTCGTCGGGTCGGTGACGCCAGGGAATGGCTACGTCGCGTAGCTCCGATGCCACGTTGTCACGGTCCCCCAAGGGCTCCGGGCCGGTGGAATCCCGAATCACGAGCGTCGATGGAATGGTATGGAGTTCTTCCATCACTTCGCCGCGCATCTGCAGCAACAATAACTCCGCAGCTTTGTCGGCCATCTCCCGGATCGGCTGTCTGATCGTGGTCAGCGACGGCCAGATCTGCCGCGCCAGGGGTATGTCGTCGAAACCAACGACCGAGAGATCCTCCGGTACGCTCAGCCCCAGTTCGTGCGCCATCTTCATGGCGCCAGCGGCCATGTCGTCATTGCCGGCGAAAATCGCCGTAGGCCGCTTATCCAGGCTGATTATCTTGCGGGCTGCGCTCTCCCCCGACTCGAAGGAATTGAATCCCTGCGCGGTAATTTTCGGATTGAATTCGATACCGCTGCGCTCGAGGCCGTCCTTGTAGCCGAGGAATCGGGTCCCCACCGCGGCATGATCCGGATGGCCTATGATGTAGCCGATCCGGTCATGCCCCAATGACGCCAGATAGCACGTCGCTTCGCAGCAGGCTTCCCGATCGTTGGTGAACACGGAGCGACCCGGATCCGACCGGTCCGGTGGAGCGATCCTCACGAAGGGAATATCTTGCTCGTCCAGCATTTTCACGAGCTTGCTGTTGTCGGACAAGGGTGGCGTGAGGATCAGCCCGTCGAGCCGGGCCTGGGCGACCATGTCCAGTACCTGCCGGGGCAGATCCGGGTCCACATAGTTACGGGGGAAGATAAGCAACTCGTAGCCTTCCCCGCGGCATCGGTCCAGCACACCCTCCTGAATATTCGTGACGTAGCTGGAGCTGGGATTGTCGTAAAGCAATCCGACCAGATAGGATCGGGTGCCCGCCAGGCTACGGGCGGACTGATTGGGCCGGTAACGGAGTCGCTCGATAGCGTCCACGACCCGTTGCCGGGTCGACGCCCGCACATTCGGTTCGTCGTTGATAACCCGTGAAACCGTCTTGATGGAAACGCGGGCCAGACCTGCAACCTCCTCGATTGTCGCTTTTCGTCTGACCAAAATTCCCGGCTCCCTGTGCTGGACTTAACGGCCGCGAAGCCGCCGAAGGGCGTGACATCGACCGTCTAACGACACCGGATCAAGGCATCGGCGCCGGCCTCGGGGACAATCCTGATGTCCGCGGTCGACAAGCTCAGCTTGCCCTTCGTAAGCAGGAGGAACGGCGAATCGATACGGCTGAAATCTGCACCGGCATCGGCGAAACACTCGAGATCGATCGACAGCGGGATCCAGCGTCCTGAGGGGACCTTCCGCATAAAGTCGGTGAGATCGGCTTTGGCCCCGCATGGATATTGACAGTCCATCCGCATGGTGACCTTCTTGGTAGGTGGTCTTTCGATCATGATCTCGACCATCAGCGCCGATCCCGAATCCAGATAATCACTCAGGTCCTGCGGCGTTCCGGCGGCGAGGAAGTACTGTCCCTCCCCTTTGCCGCTCCAGGTGACTTTGAGCGCGGCGCCCCGCCCGTCCTGCTCATCGGCGATGAGGCTGACCACCCCGTTGACGGACGCCGAGGCGCCGCCGCTGACCGGTACGGCCCAGTTTCCCTCATCACCGACGAAGATCTCCCATGGGGCTCTCGCGCCGCCCTGGAAAACCACCAGTTCGCCGGCGGTCTCTGGGGATGCCGCAGCCGCCACCCAGGACACGGCCATCTCGGCATCGAATGAACGCTGGTCTGCGTGTTTCAATCCGTAGAAGGAAGCAAAAAGCGACCTGCAGGACGCCCGATCGGCGGTGTCCGCGGGCCCGTATTCCCTGAGCGACACGCCACCGCCGTCCAGCGTGGATCCCGGATCATAGACGTCGTCATCGCGCGGGCATTCGAGGGGGATCTGCGGCCCTGAAACTTGCCTGAATTCGTGCTGCACGTCCGTATCGAGTAACAGCGCCTCGATCCTTCGCTCGACGTCGTCATGGTGCCCGGTGGCGGGGTCGGTGATCACGCCAACCCCCAAGGCCGTACCGGTTGCGAGCACGGTGGCGAAGATCGAAGTGGCTGTCATGATTCTTGTCCTCCAGCAAAGGCCTGGGCCAGCGACAGAAAGACCTTGAGGTCTGTCATCGGTTCGATCATCGGGCCTTCACCTCGCGTGCGGACCGGTCCCGCGGAGCGGGTGTCCACCGCGCGTTACGGCACGGGCTGGTCGAGATGCCGCTGCTGGCACGGCGATGATCGAGACGGTCGGTCTGTCGCCGGACAGACCGACCGTCTTTGATCCTAGTAGGGGGAGATGCTGTAGGAGAACCGCATGCCGTAGGAGCGCGGTGCGTTCCAGGCGAACAGCGGGACACCCGCGCCGGAATCATTGGCCAGATAGGTCTGGAAGCGCTCATCCGTGACGTTGTAACCGAAGGCTTCCACGTACCAGGCGCGATCGGGCGACGTGTAGCGCAGGGTCAGATCAAGCGTCGTGAACGAGTCGCGCTTGTCCGAGAACTGCCTGAGCGCATCGAAGTTGCCTTCGGACATGTGGGTATCGTCTTCCCAGTGCACCTTGGCATAGGGGCTCACCAGTCCGCCGTTGGGCAGGTAGAACTCATGCGCATAGCTGAGGGTGAACTCCAGCGGCGTCGCATAGGGCAGGTCGTTGCCTTCGATGTCCACGCTCCCTGATCCATCGTCCTGCGGGATACAGGCGTACTGGGGGCCCACCGACGCCCGCTCGTCGCAGAAGTAGGCTTCACCGGCGTACCCGGGCCAGCTGTCGAACTCCGCATCCAGCCAGGCCGCGTAACCCCTGAAACGGCCGCCTTCCCAGGGCGTCAGGAGGTCGAACTCCAGCTCGATGCCCTTGATGGTCGCCGAACCTGCGTTGGCCGTGACCAGGGTGCCGATCTCCTGGATCGGTTCCAGGGGCGTGCCCGGCGGATCCTCAACCACGCCGACGGTACGGAACTGGGACACCTGCTTGTCATCGTAGTCGGTGTAGAAAGCGGCCAGCTGGAGATTCATGGTGCCGTTGAACAACGACGCCTTGTAGCCGTACTCGTAGTTGGTCACCTC
>CBDTYJ010000309.1:0-3357 GCA_965364575.1 uncultured Gammaproteobacteria bacterium | reverse complement strand
CGAGCAGCAGCTCGTAATAATCCTTCGAATAGGAGAATCCGTTCGACGCATATTCATCGGCCGTCTTCTCGTCGGCGGTGATCAGGTTGAACGTCGCCGGCGTGGTGCGCAGGAAATTGCCGACATCGTCGCTGACGACCGTCAGACGCGGATCGTCCAGCACGCGGTGGTTCTCGTCCCGGAAAAATCCGGCGCCCTCGATCACGCTGGGTTCGATCTCCACGGCGGTGATCGCCCGCACGTCGCCATGGCGGGCGCTCTCGCCGACCAGGATCCCGGACCCCAGCCCGACCGACAATTCCGTGGACGTATCGTCGGCCAGCAATCTCGGCAAGTGCGCCAGCAATAATTGCTTGAAGTGAGTATTGCCGGTCCCGCCGATGACGATGCCGTCGACGCTCATGTACTTCTCGCCGTTGGCGGGATCGTAATAGACTTTGGTGGTCGCCAGCGGTCCCTCACGGTAGAACAGCGTCCGCTGCCGCGCCTGTTCGCTTTTTGAGGGGAACTGGAACTGCAACGGCGCCCGGGTCATGACCAGCAGACTCACGACCAGCACCGCGGGCAGCGCCATCTTCCAGGCCGGATGCCGCCCCGGACGCAGCAGCGACAGCGAGAGCACGACCAGACCCAGCACCACGTTGAGCACCGCCATGGCCAGGATGCCCCGCTGTATCCCCAGCCAGGCCAGCAGAAATGTCCCCGGCAACAGGGCGCCCAATACGTTGCCGAGTGTGTTCACAGCGTAGACTCGACCCACCGACGCGCCGGTCTCTTCCAGCTGCCGGACCGCCAGATGCCCCACCAGCGGGAAGGTGGCGCCGATCAGGGCGGCCGGAAACAGCATCACCAGGAAGGCCACGCCGAAACTGCTCAATACCAGCGGGATCGCCTTATCCGTGATGCCCAGCAGCGAGCGGCCCAGGGATTGTGGATCGTCGACGGCGAACAACAGCGGCAACGCCAGCGCGGAGACGACGCCCAGCAGCACCTGGATCCAGCCGAAGATCGCGACCCGGTCCCGGAACCGATGGATCGCGAAACGCACCAGATACCCGCCCAGGGCGATGCCGGTCAGGAACGCACTGAGCATGGTACTCAGGGCATAGGTGGAGTTGCCGAGGATAAAGACCAGCGAGCGGGTCCAGTAGATTTCGTAGGCGAATGACGTCAGGCCGGAGATGCCGAGCCCGATGACGACGATGCGCAGCGTCCAGGTGTCCCCCTCGTCCGGTTGCGGCACGGCCTTGGCCTCCGGCGTCGCGACGACCGGCGCGCTGTCTGCCACCGGAAAGGCCACCCGGAGTGAGGCGAGCCAGGCGATACCGCCGATCATCAGATTGCCGATCACGGCGCCATAGACCGGCCCATGGATGCCGTAACGACCGATCAAAAAGAATCCGGTCAATAACACGCCGGCCACCGCACCGAGGGTGTTGATGGCGTACAAGGTGCTGAGCTGGGCACCGACCCGTTTCTGGCCCGTGACGAGGAAGCGGCTGAGGACGGGGAGCGTCGCGCCCATCAGGATGGTCGGGACCACGACGAGCAAGAAGGCCGCCAGGAAGCGGACCAGCGCCAGCAGCGTCCCGGCGCCGCCCGCCAGACCGTGCAACGACGGATAGACGACGTCCATGCGATCCAGCGCGAGATGTGACAACAGCGCCGCGACCGCGATCCCGACCTCGAGCCAGGCGTACAGACGCAATCGGTTTTCAGACCGGTCGGCGAGCCGGCCGACAGTCCAGCTGCCGATCGCCATGCCCGCCATGAATGCAGCCAGCACCGTGCCCACCGCCACCGCGGTGGATCCGAACACGTGGGTCATCATCCGGGCCCACACCACCTGGTAGACCAGCGCCAGCGCCCCGGAGAAGAAGAACAGCAACAGGACCAGTACGATCGGTGCTTGTTCGGTCTTCTCCCTGCTCATGGCGGGATACTACCGGAAATCAGAGTGGCTTCGATGCCCGGCCCCGGTTCCCGATTGGTCGCGATCGGGAGCCGCCAACAGGCCGACGGAACCGCTCGATTTTTTCCGGACCGCAGGCAGCTGATGGCTGGCGTTTGCCGATCACGTTATGATGCCGGCCCCCTCAGAGTCTTGCGCCGCAGCCCTCACGGAGAACCCTCATGGAGCTGATAGAAGGAGTCCTGCGGGTCGACGAATTCCTCACTGTGACGCTTGGGATCGTGGTGCTGTTCGTCGGCAAGCGGCTCAACGACGCGGTCGGTTTTCTACGGGAGTTCAGCATCCCCGAGCCGGTCACCGGAGGGCTGCTGTTCTCCGTGCTGTTGGGGATCGTCTACGCCTTGAGCGGCGTGGAGATCGAGTTCATGCTCGGCGCCCGGGACATCCTGCTGGTCTATTTCTTTACGACTATCGGTATCAACGCCAGCCTCAGGGATCTGCTGGCCGGCGGCAAGCCGCTGGTGATACTGCTGGCCATCACGCTCACCTATATGCTGGTACAGAACCTGACCGCGGTGTCGGTGGCCGCTCTGTTCGACGGGCGGGCGGCTGCAGGTCTGCTGGGAGGCACGGTGTCGCTGATCGGCGGCCACGGAACCGCCATCGCCTGGGCGCCCCGCATCGAGAGTGAGTTCGGGATCGCCAATGCCATGGAGATCGGGATCGCCTGTGCCACCTTCGGCCTGATCCTGGCGAGCCTGATGGGCGGTCCTATCGCCAAGTTCCTCATCAACCGATACAAGCTGAGCCCGGAGAAGACGGTAGCACCGGACGTAGGCGTATCGGAAGAACAGGAGAAGGCGGGCATCGGACCGATGGAATTCCTCGACGCCATCCTCGCCATCCACATCTGCGGCATCATCGGCATCCTGTTGAACGAGGGCCTGGAGGAACTCGGCCTCAAGCTGCCGCTGTTCGTCACCTGTCTGTTTTCCGGCATCCTCATCACCAACCTGATCCCGGACAATTTTCCGCGGATCAGCGGCGCCCGCTGGCCGGCCCGCACACCGTCGATCGCACTGATCGCCGAGGTGGCGCTGGGCACTTTCCTGGCCATGTCGCTGATGAGCATGCAGCTATGGACCCTGATCGATCTGGCCGCGCCTATCCTGACGCTGTTGACCATCCAGTTCCTGATCGCCGTGAGCATCAATCTGCTGGTGGTATTCCCGGCCATGGGGCGCAACTACGACGCGGCGGTGATCTGTGCCGGCTTCGGCGGCATCTCGCTGGGCTCGACGCCCACGGCGATGGCCAATATGTCGGCCGTGGCGCAGCGCTACGGCGCTTCCCACGTGGCATTTATCGTCGTGCCACTGGTCTGCGCATTCTTTATCGATCTGGCGAACGCGCTTCTGATCCCGTTCTTCCTGGCGAACTTCTAG
>CBDTYJ010000308.1:0-3375 GCA_965364575.1 uncultured Gammaproteobacteria bacterium | reverse complement strand
TTCGAGTTCGTCGGCTGGAGCGATCTGCATTATCGGCCCGACGACGAACTGCGTTACGAGGTCGGGCGGCGCACGGTAAAGGGCAATACGGATCGATTCACGTTACTGTTCAGAAAACCTGCCGACTGACACCGACGGCCGCCGCCTCAAGCCGTCAAGCGCCCGGGGCCGGGAGCCGGCCCCGGGCGGTCAATCGGCAGCCCCGCGGCGCGCTCGTTCTATCCACCCTTCTCACCGGGCTACGACTAACATCTAGGTGTGGATCGGCCTGATCAGGATTAGGCTTGATGCGGATAAGCGCCGTGGACCCCGGAGGTCGGCGGCTGCATGAGGAGAAACTGCCGGGATGGATAGCGACCAGCGATCGAAATTCGAGATCTTGGCGCGGGAAGATTTCTCGGATGCCACCTTCCTGCTCGAGATTTACCATCCCATGATGGCCCGAGCCGCCCGGCCGGGCCAGTTCGTCATCGTCATGGCCCATGAGCACGGCGAGCGGATCCCCCTGACCATCGCCGACTACGATCGCGAGGAGGGCACGGTCACGCTGGTGATCCAGGCGGTCGGCAAGTCCACCAGGGAAATGCAGCAGATCTGCACGGTCGGTGAGTGCCTGCACGGCATGGTCGGACCCATGGGGATGCCCAGCCAGCTGGGCAATGCGAACAAGGTGCTATGCGTCGGGGGCGGTCTCGGCGTGGCGCCCGTCTACCCTCAGGCCAGAGGTTTCAAGGAGAACGGCGCCTTCGTGATCGCCGTGCTGGGTTTCCGCACCAGCAGCCTGATCTTCTGGCAGCGCAAGTTCGAGTCCTGCTGCGACGAAGTGATCGTCTGTACCGATGACGGCTCCGCCGGTGTCGAAGGGCGGGTCACGGAGGGCATCCGGCTGGCGATCGAGAAACACCCCGATATCGATGAATGCGTGGCCATCGGGCCGCCGATCATGATGCAGGGCGCCGCCGAGATGACCCGCCCCCACGGCATCCGGACCATGGTGTCGTTGAACCCGGTCATGATCGATGGGACCGGGATGTGCGGGGGTTGTCGGGTCAAGGTCGGTGACGAGGTCAAGTTCGCCTGTGTGGATGGACCGGATTTCGATGGCCACAAGGTGGATTTCGGCGACCTGATGGCCAGACTGGGGCGCTTCTCCGATCAGGAGCAGGCCGCCATGAAGCGCTGGTCCGAACACTGCCGGATGGCGCAGGAACCGCAACCGACGGCATCGGAGGACTAGAAGGGGTGGCGAAGAAACGGACCATCCGCACCATCCCGCAGGAACGGACCCCTGTCGCCGAGCAGGATCCGGAAGAACGGGTCAGGAACTTCGCCGAGGTCTCTCATGGCTATGCCAATGAAGAGGCGTTGCTGGAGGCGGATCGCTGCCTGATGTGTCCGGAACAACCCTGCGTGGCCGGCTGTCCGGTGGGCATCGATATCCCGGCGTTCATCGAGAAGATCGCCGAGAAAGACTTCCGCGGTGCCTATGACGTGATCACCGCCACCAATCTGCTGCCCGCGGTATGCGGCCGTGTCTGCCCCCAGGAGACCCAATGCGAGGGAGTCTGCACCGTGGGCGATACGCTCGAGCCCGTCGCCATCGGCAGGCTGGAACGCTTCGTCGGCGACATGGCCATCAACGCGGGCTGGGCCAACGTGCCCTATATGGAGCCCAACGGATTTCGTATCGGTATCGTCGGAGCCGGGCCGGCCGGCATGGCCTGTGCTGCCGACATGGCGAAGGCAGGTTGCGAGGTCACCGTCTACGAGGCTTTCCATCGCTCCGGCGGGGTGTTGCGCTACGGCATCCCGGATTTCCGGCTGCCCAACGAGGTCATCGACGCCGAGATGGGAAATCTGGAGAAGCTCGGCGTGCGCTTCGAATGCAACACCCTGGTGGGTCGGCTGTTCACGATAGAGCAGATGATCGACGAACTCGGGTTCCATGCCGTGTTCATCGGCACCGGCGCCGGGTATCCGAACATGCTGGGCGTCCCCGGTGATTCCCTGAATGGCGTGCTTTCGGCCAACGAGTTGCTGACTCGCTGCAACCTGATGCGGGCCCGGGAATTCCCCGACTACGACACGCCGATGCCTCCGGCGCGTCGTGTCGCAGTGGTGGGGGCCGGCAACACCGCGATGGACGCCATGCGGGTGTGTCTCCGTCTCGGCGCCGAGGAGGTGTTTTGTGTCTATCGGCGCAGCCGCGCCGAAGCTCCCGCACGGGCCGAAGAAGTCCATCATGCGGAGCAGGAGGGCATCGTATTCAAATGGCTGACCAACCCGGTCGCGATCCTCGACGATGGCGAGGGCGGCGTGCGCGGAATGCGCTGCGTGCGCATGGAACTCGGTGAGCCTGACGAATCCGGCCGCCGCCGGCCGGTGCCTGTGGCCGGTAGCGAACATGACATCGAAGTCGATCTGGTGGTCGTGGCGATCGGCACCAACGCCAATCCCATCATCGGCCAGACGTCGAGGCTTGCGCTCAACAAATGGGGCTATATCGAGACCGACGAGAATCTGGCGACGTCGATGCCGGGTGTCTACGCCGGCGGGGACATCGTCACCGGTGCGGCGACCGTGATCGAAGCCATGGGGGCGGGGCGCAAAGCGGCCCGCAGCATGCGGCGATTCCTCGGGATTCGCGACGCCGACGCCCCGTATCTCGCACCGGGCGCCGACACCCTGTTCGGCATCGATCTGAGGGAAAGGAACTTCGCCCGAATACGTGTCCCCGCGGAGAGCATATGAGCCAGATGAATATCCGGGAGGCGAGCGTCTCGCGCCGGCCGCAGCCTGCCAAGGCGATCACGGAGATCGAACAACAGGTCGTCGAGATCATCAGCGATTCCGGCGAAGGCGCACAGCGTTGCGGCCAGTCCCTGGGTGCCATCGCCGCGCGCATGGGCAACGGCGTATGGACCGTGGAGATCATCCCGGCCGAGATCCGGCCGCCGGCGCGCAGCGTGGCCGGAGCCAGCGGCAACCGCATCCGCCTGGGCGCCCGGCGGGTGACCAATGGTGGTGACGAGACCGACCTCGTCGTGGCCTTCAACGAGCAGGTGCTGCTGGGGCGGGTACGGGCAGGTGAGCTGAAGCCGGGCTGCAGGATCCTGCTGGAGGACAAATGGCGTGACGACACCGATCCGCGCATCGCATCCTCTTACGTCGAGACCTGCGAGCAGTTGGTCGGGGCGGGCTATCGAGTGATCGAGATCCCCATGGAGCGGGAATGCAAACGTGCCGATCCGGATGCCCGTCGCGGCAAGAATATGTTCGCCCTCGGGATGCTCTGCAGCATCTACAGCCTGGACATGGATCTGGCTCGTGAGCAGATCGCGCTGACCTTCCGCAAGAAATCGCGCGAGGTCATCG
>CBDTYJ010000307.1:0-3381 GCA_965364575.1 uncultured Gammaproteobacteria bacterium | reverse complement strand
CTCGAGACCATGCCGTTCAAGCTGGAGGGGGAGCGGATCAGTGGTCCGGGCGTCTATGACATGAAGGGCGGTATCGTCCAGGCTATCCTGGCGCTGGATTCGCTGGCCCGGTTCGAAACAGACCCGCCGGTGACGCCGCTGGTGTTCGTCAATTCCGACGAAGAGATCGGGAGTCGCGACAGCCGGCGCATCATCGAGAGCCTGGCCCGCCGTGTACAGCGGGCGTTCGTGCTGGAACCTTCGCTGGGTTCCGCCGGACACCTCAAGACCGCGCGCAAGGGAATCGGTCGGTTTACGGTCAGCGTCAAAGGCAAGGCGGCCCACGCGGGGCTCGATCCCGGCGGCGGCGCCAGCGCCATCCTCGAATTGTCCCATGTGATCCAGAGCCTGTTTGCGCTAAACGATCCGGATCGTGGCGTGACGGTCAACGTGGGCACCATCGACGGTGGTCTGCGGCCGAATGTGGTGGCGCCGGCGAGCCGTGCGGTGGCCGACGTCAGGGTCGCCACCCACGCGGATGCGGCACGGATAGAGCGCGCCATTCTGGGACTCGAAGCGGTCACCCCGGGGACCGAGCTATCTGTCGAGGGGGCCTTCGGCCGCCCTCCGTTGGAACCGACGCCTGCCAACCGGGCTCTGTGGGCCCGAGCGCGCGAGCTGGGACTGGATCTGGGGATGCGGCTGGACGAGGCGCTCGCCGGTGGCGGTTCGGATGGCAACACGACCAGTCTCTATACCGCCACCCTGGATGGTCTGGGGCCGGTGGGGGACGGCGCCCACGCCACCCATGAACATCTGCATCTGGGTCTGACTCTGCAGCGTGCGGCGCTACTCGCGCTGCTTCTGATGGAGCCGCCGATGGCCGGGATCGCGGATCACGTTCAGGAGGGGATCTGATGGCTGCCTATTACTTCTTTTCCTCTGTTACGCGCAATTCCGATCTATGGGATACCCCGTTCCGGGTAGAACCGCTGCCCCGTGAACAGTGGGCTACCGGTGACTTTGCGGTGGGCCGGGTGATCGGCGAGCGCAACCGCCTGTACCGCTGCGAGACCAAGACCGGGCGCATGGCGGAAATGGTGCGCGGCGACCTGCTCGTCGGCGCCTTCGGCATGCGGGCGGCGACCCTGGAAGGCGTGGGCGACTGGCGCCGGATCGGCGACGATCTGGAGATGGAAGCCCTGACCGGGGCGGGACTGTTGGGCAAGGCCACCTCGACTTCACCGATGCTGCCGGAGTTGATGCGCCTCAGGTACCAGGGCCATGTGGTCCGCGAGGGCCAGAAGATCACGATGGGGGATTTTGTGCAGCGGACGGATCCTATGCCGTTCGACATGCCCGTGATCCTGGTCATCGGCACTTCCATGTCCTCCGGCAAGACCAGCGCCGGCCGCGTCATCATCCGGGCCCTGACCTATATCGGTCAGGATGTGGTCGCGGCCAAACTGACCGGCGCCGCCCGTTACGCCGATATCCTCAGCTACCGGGATTCCGGCGCCCGGGAGGTATTCGACTTCGTCGATGTCGGTCTGCCGTCCACGGTCTGTGAGTCGGAAATATTCGAAGATGCGCTCGCTCAGCTTCTGACGCGGATCCAGGCCAGCGGTGCGGCCGTGCTGGTGGCCGAGGCGGGCGCCTCGCCGCTGGAACCATATAACGGCAGCGTCGCGGTAAAGGCTATCCGCAAGCTGATTCGGTTTACGGTGCTGTGCGCGTCAGATCCCTACGCGGTCGTCGGCGTGCAGACTGCGTTCAAGCAGCGGCCGGACCTGGTGGCGGGGCCGGCGGCCAACACCGAAGCGTCGATCGCGTTGGTCGAAAAGCTGGCGGGGCTGCAGGCGCTCAACCTGCTCGACCGGAAGTGCTACCCGGTGCTCAAGGACATGCTGGCGGCCGGACTGGGTGTGGACAACGCGACGGCCAAGTACCGGGCGCTCACGTGACGGGCGCGGAAACTGCGGGATTATTTGTCTATTCAGCTTTAATGAATGCGCACAAGTAACTGAATTAACTGTGCTTTAAGATGCGTTCTTTCTGGCGTTTCCAGTCCCGGTCCCGGTCCGCCGCGCGTTTGTCGTGCTGCTTCTTGCCCTGGGCCAGCCCTACCTCCAGCTTGGCCCGGCCTGCTTTCCAGTAAAGCTTGAGCGGCACCAGCGTGTAACCCTTGCGTTCTACCAGGCCGATCAGATTGTCCAGTTCCCGGCGGTGGAGCAGCAGCTTGCGGGTACGGGTCGGGTCGGCGCGGACGTGGGTGGAGGTCGACGTCAGCGGTGAGATGTGGGCGCCCAGGAGCCAGGCTTCGCCGTTGCGGATCGAGACATAGGCTTCCTTGAGCTGGGCCCGTCCGGCGCGCATGGCCTTGACCTCCCAGCCCTCCAGCGCCATGCCGGCTTCGTAGACATCCTCGATAAAGAAGTCGTGCCGAGCCTTCTTGTTCTGCGCGATGAGACTGGCGCCGGATTTGGCTTTCTTGATGGGCTTGTTTTTTTTCATTGTTTCCCCGGCCGTGCCCGCGATCGGGGCTCCGCCAGTATGGGCTGTTATGATGATGGATGGCTGCCCGGTTCAAGTTGTCTGGGGCAGGGATTTAATCCAAAATCGCGGACTTTTGAAAGCTCCACGGCGGATCCGCCATGGCCAAGCGCACGTCTCTCCACGGTTTCTGGTCCTCGCGGCTGGCCTTCGTCCTTGCCGTCAGCGGCTCCGCCGTGGGTCTCGGCAATATCTGGCGCTTCCCGTTTATCGCCGGTGAGAACGGTGGCGGTGCATTCGTCCTGTTCTACATATTGTGCGTGTTCGCCATCGGTCTGCCGATCATGATCTCGGAGGTCATGATCGGCCGCCGCGGCCGGCGCAACCCCATCGCCACCATGCGTATCGTCGGCGAGGAGGAGGGTAGCCACTCGGCCTGGGGCCTCGTCGGCGTGATGGGCATCTTGGCCGGCTTCCTCATCCTCTCCTTCTACAGCGTGATCGGCGCCTGGACCATCGCCTATTTCGGTCACAGCCTGAGCGGTATTTTCGGGGGCCTCACCGGTGACGGCGTACACGATCTCTTCGTCTCGCTGGTGACCAACCCCGCCAAAGTCGTGACGCTGCATACCCTGTTCATGACCCTGACCGTGGTCGTGGTCGGCCGCGGCGTGGAGCGCGGCCTCGAGAAGCTGGTGCGTTTCCTGATGCCGGCGCTGGTATTTTTGCTCAGTTTGCTGCTGGTCTATTCCATCGTCGCCGCGGATTTTGCCGGCGGTGCGGAGTTCCTGTTCCACGCGGATTTCGACGCCCTGAGCGGGACCGCCATGCTGACCGCGCTCGGCCAGGCGTTTTTTACCCTGAGTCTCGGCATGGGCGCCATCATGGCCTACGGTGCCTACCTGCCCG
>CBDTYJ010000306.1:0-3382 GCA_965364575.1 uncultured Gammaproteobacteria bacterium | reverse complement strand
GCCATGGCCTCCTGCTCCCGCAGACGACCGATATCGGTCCTCACGGTCTCCATCTGTGCATCCAGATCCTGCGCCGCCTGACCCGCCTGAGCGGTCTCCCGCTCCAGCCGCTCGATCTCGTCGCCCTCCATCTGCTGCGACAGACGGTTGACCTCGGCGGCCGTGCGCTCACGCCGATCCAGCAGCCGCCGCATCTGGGTTTCGATCTGCTCGATCCGGGCCCGTTCCACCTCCGCCATGCGACTGGCTTCACCGGCCTCCCGGTTGAACGTCTCCCAGCGCTGTTGCCAGCCCTGCATGTCTCGCTCGGCCGATCCCAGGGCCTCCATGGCGGCCACCTCGGCGGCACGCGCCGCCTCCAGCCCGGGGCCCAGCTCCTGCAGCGTCCGGTCCAGATCCTGGAGCTGCCCGCGATCCCGGTCGATGCTCTGCCCCAGGTCAGTCAGCGAGCCCTCAACCTGTTCCAGGTCCTGCTGCTGCCGCTGACGCAGCTCACGGGCGTGCTGGATAGCCTGCTCGAGACGCGCGATCTCCGCGCCGATCTTGTAGAAACGGCCCTGGACCTCGTTGAGCGCCTCGCTGCGGGCGGCGTGCTGTTCTCTCGCCTTCTCGATATCCGCCTCGGTCTCTCGCAGCGCGGCGATCGCCGCCTGCAGCGACGTCTCACGCTCCGACAGCACGCCTTTCTGACGTTTCTCCTCGGTCTCCAGGTCCGCGAGCCGCAGCGCCAGCAGCTCTGCTTCCAGCTGACGCTGGCGCTGCTTCAGATCCTTGAACCGTTCCGCGGTGCGCGCCTGGCGCTCCAGGTGCTTGATCTGCTTGTCGACCTCGTCGCGCAGGTCATCCAGACGACTGAGGTTGTCACGGGTATGCCGGATCCGGTTCTCGGTCTCGCGCCGGCGGTCCTTGTATTTCGAGATACCGGCCGCTTCCTCGAGATAGACCCGCATCTCCTCGGGCTTCGCCTCGATGATCCGCGAGATCATGCCCTGTTCGATGATGGCGTAACTGCGCGGCCCCAGACCGGTGCCGAGGAAGATGCTTGTGATGTCCTTGCGCCGGCAGCGGGTGTTGTTGAGGAAGTAGGTCGAAGTACCGTCCCGGGACACCACCCGGCGGATCGAGATCTCAGCGAAACCCGCGTACTGGCCTCCCAATTCGCCGGACGAATTGTCGAACACCAGCTCGATCGAGGCGGTGCCCACGGGCTTGCGGGCGCTGGAGCCGTTGAAGATCACGTCGGCCATGGAATCGCCGCGCAGGTGCTTGGCAGAGCTCTCCCCCAGCACCCAGCGCACGGCATCGATGACGTTGGATTTGCCGCAGCCATTAGGACCGACGATCCCCATCAGATTACTGGGGAAATGGATCGTGGTGGGGTCGACGAAGGACTTGAATCCCGCCAGCTTGATATTGCTGAGACGCATACCTGCCCGCTTGCACGGCCAATGGCCGTAAAAATCCGTGTAGTGTAAATTAATCCGTCTTTTTTCTCACTCGGGATCAGATGCCCGGCCCGGAGAACCGAACGCCATGAGCCCCAGTATCGAGAAACAGACCCGACCCGGCCCCAGCAAGACCCTGGAGACCTTCGAGAACCCGCGGGTCGGGCGCGATTACGTCATCCGCATCCGTGTGCCAGAGTTTACCTGTTTGTGCCCCAAGACGGGCCAGCCTGATTTCGCCACCATCCATATCGAATACATCCCCGAACGCCTGTGCGTCGAATTGAAGGCCCTCAAGCTGTATATGTGGTCGTTCCGGGACGAAGGCGCCTTCCACGAAGATGTGACCAACCAGATCCTGGACAAGCTGGTGAGCACGATCGAGCCCCGATTCATGCGCATAACTGCGGAATTTTACGTGCGCGGCGGCATCTATACGACCGTGGTCGCCGAGCATAGGGCGAGCGGATGGGCCCCTGCCGCGCCGGTAACGCTGCCATGAATGAAAGGGTCCCGACAGACGACGTTTGGCCGGGACTGGACTCCTGCGGCAAAAGCCGTTAAAAAGCCCGGTTTGGTGCCGGGATTCATCGTTCCGGGATGGGTCGATACCCCGGTACCATGCAAGCCGGCTCCCCGGAGCCCCCTGTTCACTGTCGGCTAGGAGATAGCTGATGCCCGCAAAGAAAAAAGCGAGCAAGAAGAAGACGGCGTCGCGCAAGGCCAAGGCGACCCCCGCCCGCAAAGCCAGTGCTGCGCGCAGGAAGTCCAGCACCAGGAAGAAGACCTCGGCGAAGAAGCCAGTGAGTAAGAAGACGAGCGCCACGAGGAAGAAAGCTGCAGGCAAGAAGAAGCCCGCGGCGAAGAAGAAGCCGGCGGCCAAAAAGAAGCCCGCGGCGAAGAAAAAACCGGCGGCAAAAAAGAAGCCCGCGAGCAAAAAGAAACCGGCGGCAAAGAAGAAGCCCGCGGCCAAAAAGAAACCGGCCGCGAAGAAGAAGGCCGTGACCCGGAAAAAGCCAGCGGCCAGGAAAAAGTCCGCAGGCACTAAGAAGACCGCCGCGCGGAAGAAGCCGGCTGCGCGCAAGAGAGCGGCTCCGGCTCGCCGCACCCGGGCGAAACGTTTCGGCGCAACGGGCCCACTCCGCGGCTTCGAGGCTTACAAGCAGAAGCGCGGCGAATCGTACATGAGTGACGCCATGCTGGAGCACTTCCGGCAGATTCTGCTGGCGTGGAAGAAAGAGCTGATGGAAGAGGTAGACCGGACAGTCGGCCATATGAAAGACGAAGCCGCCAACTTCCCGGATCCCAACGACCGGGCCACCCAGGAATCGGAGTTCAGCCTCGAACTGCGGACCCGCGACCGAGAGCGCAAACTGCTGCGGAAAATCGACTCGGCCATCGGGCGGATCGACGACGGCAGCTACGGCTACTGTGCCGAGACCGGCGAGGAGATCGGCCTGAAACGCCTGGAGGCCCGGCCGGTCGCTACCCTGTCCGTCGAGGCTCAGGAACGTCGTGAACTCGCCGAGAAACAATTCCGCGACTGGGACGATCGCTAAGCGCCAGCATCGGCCATGAACGCGCCCGCGGCACGCTACCGCGGGCGCTTCGCCCCCTCTCCTACCGGTCCGCTTCATTTCGGTTCCCTGGTCGCCGCGGTGGCCAGTTACCTGCGCGCCCGCAGCCGACAAGGCAGCTGGCTGGTGCGGATGGAGGATATCGATCCGCCCCGGGAGCCGCCGGGTGCGGCCGCCGAAATCCTGAGAAGCCTGGAGACCTTTGGCCTGGAATGGGACGAAGCGGTGCTCTACCAGAGCACCCGGCTGGACGCCTATCGACACCATCTCCGGGACCTGACCGAGCGCGGTCTTGCCTTCCCCTGCTCCTGCTCCAGACGGGATATCGAAGACATCCTGGGCGAAAGGAAGCCCGGGCAA
>CBDTYJ010000305.1:0-3383 GCA_965364575.1 uncultured Gammaproteobacteria bacterium | reverse complement strand
TGGGCACGGCGAGGGCTTCGGCGCCGAGTTTCTCGCACTCTTCGGCCAGAGCCTGCAGGCGCTCGCGATTGCGCGCCGCCAGCACCAGCCGGACCGGACGGGCAGCCAGATTGAGCGCCAGAGCACGACCGATGCCTTCCGAGGCGCCGGTGATGACGATGGTCTTGTTGTCCAGGGGAGCCAATACCGTTCCTCCGGCGACGCGGCCTCTGCCCGCCCGTCTCGCCGCCCTCTTGCCGTCGAAGCCTAGCACGATCGACCGGAACCGCCCGGCGGCGGTTTGCGTGCCGGTGGCGCCGGGATTACCTTCTCAGGGCCCCCCAGGACCCAGGAGGTCGAGAAATGAGCAGATGGCCGCTGATTACCCTCGTCGTTGCGTGCCTCGCCGCAGCCGCCTGCGAAGCGGAGCGGGAGCCGCCACCGCCCATCGAGGAGACCGTGTTCGCCGACCAGGTGAAAGCCCTGGACAAGGCCAGGGCGGTGGAGGACATCAACGACGAGCGGATGAAGAAATTGAAAGACACGATCGACGAGCAGGAACAGGGTTCCGGCGGCGATTGATTCACGTCAGGACGGACCCCCCGCGTATGGACAGGATCCTCGAACCGGAGCTGATGGACGACCTGGAGCAGGCGCGCGCCTATTCCGAGGCCGACTTCGCCGAGCCCAACAGTCATTTTGTCGAGTTGTTCGAGCAATACTTCCCGGACTGGGGGGCGGCCGGCGCCATCCTCGATCTGGGTTGCGGGCCCGGTGACATCGCCCTGCGGCTGGCGGAGCGATTTCCGCGCTGCGAGATCCACGGCGTGGACGGATCCGCCGCGATGCTGCAATTCGCCGAGGCCGCCCGCGAGACCCATAAAGGTCGGGAGCGGGTCCGCTTCGTCCGGGGCATCCTGCCGGGTGCGGCTTTGCCGCTGGGACGGTACCAGGCCGTGGTCAGCAACAGCCTGCTCCACCATCTGCACGACCCGGCGGTGCTGTGGCGGGCGGTGGCCGCCCGGGCAGACGAGGGCGCCCCCGTGCTGATCATGGACCTGATGCGGGCGAACGATACCGGGCATGCCCGGCAGCTCGTCGACGCCTACGCGGAGGGAGAGCCGGAGGTGTTGCGCCAGGATTTCTATCATTCCCTGCTGGCGGCCTTCGAGATCGGCGAGGTCCGATCCCAGCTCCAGGCGGCCGGATTGACGGGCTTCCGGGTCGAGCCGGTCAGCGACCGCCATCTGGCGGTCTGGGGCCGGATGCCGGGCTGATGATCCGGAAAGCGGTCAACGCGCGGGACGCATGGTGAGCAGCATCTGGTCAGGGATCTATCGGGCCGGTCTTGGATTGACCCGGCGCGTGATGTATCTGTGGGTGCGCACCCGCATGCTGGACGATCAGCGCCAGGCCATGCTGGATCTGCCCGAAGGCCCGGTGTGTTTCGTGCTCGAGCGGCCCGGGTTGTCGGATGCGGCGGTGCTGGATCAGGAGTTGATCCAGCTGGATCGCACGCCCGCGAGTCGGGGCATCCATGCCGGGACGCTGCAGGAATCCTCGGCGGTGGTCTATCTGCGCAATCGGGGCCGCACTTTCCTGCGCCGCAACCGCCCGCCGGACCTGTCCCGTCTGGAGCGCGTATTCAGGGCGGTGGACGCGGGCGATCCGGCGGACGTGACCGTGGTGCCGGTCTCGGTCTACTGGGGCCGGGCCCCGGACAAGGAGCGTTCCGCCCTCAAGCTGTTGTTCTCGGAGAACTGGGCGATCGGCGGACGGTTGCGGCGCCTGCTCACCATCCTGGTCCACGGCCGTAACGTGCTGGTGCAGTTCAGCCCTCCCATATCGGTCCGCGAGTTCCTCGGCGAGTCGCCGGGTGATCTGTCGGTGCGCAAAATGGCGCGGGTGTTGCGTGTCCATTTCCGCCGCCAGCGGATCGCCACCATCGGCCCCGACCTGTCCCACCGGCGAACCCTGGTCAACCAGGTGCTGCTGTCCGAGTCGGTCCGGCGTGCGATCAGGCGCGAGGAAGAGGTCAACGGCGTGCCGCGGATCAAGGCCGAGGCCAGGGCGCGAAAATTCGCCTTCGAGATCGCGGCCGACTACTCGCCGTCCTTCGTCCAGTTCATGTACGGCTTGCTGCGTCGGCTCTGGAACCGCATCTACGAGGGCGTCGAGGTGGGTCATTTCGACGCGTTGCAGAAGGTCGCCGGTGACGGCGAGATCGTGTACGTGCCCTGTCACCGGAGCCACTTCGATTATCTGCTGCTGTCCTATGTGATCTACGAGCGGGGTCTGATCTGCCCGCACATTGCCGCCGGGATCAATCTCAATCTGCCGGTCGTCGGCGGATTCCTGCGCAAGGGCGGTGCCTTCTTCCTGCGCCGGAGCTTCCGGGACAATCCCCTCTACGCCGCCGTCTTCAACAAGTACCTGTCGCTCATCCTCGCCAAGGGCCTGTCCATCGAATACTTCATCGAGGGCGGACGCAGCCGCACCGGCCGTCTGCTGAGCGCCAAGCCAGGCATGCTGTCGATGACGGTCAGGGGTTTTCTGCGCAATCCCACCCGGCCGCTGTCCTTCGTCCCGGTGTATTTCGGTTACGAGCGGCTGATGGAGGGCAAGAGCTACATCTCCGAACTCTCCGGCCAGGCCAAACAGCGCGAGACCCTGCTCGGTCTGTTCAAGTCGCTCAAGGTCCTGCGCAAGCGCTTCGGCCGCGTCTACGTCAACTTCGGCGATCCGATCCCGCTGGTGGATCTGCTCGACACCCACAGCCCGGACTGGCGCGAGCACGACATCCGCCGCGAGGAGCGTCCGCCCTGGCTGCAGGGCATGGTGCGGGAGCTCGGCTCGCGCATCCTGCTCGGCATCAACGAGGCGGCGGCCGTCAACCCGGTCAACCTGATCGCCACCGCCCTGCTGTCGACGCCACGCTGCCGCATGCTGGAGACCGACCTGGTCCAGTTCCTGGACCTGCACCTGGGACTGCTCCGGACAGCGCCATACTCCGGGCGGCTGACGCTGCCGGAGATGAACGGCCGCCAGGTGCTGGATTACACGGAGGAGCTCGGCCTGCTCAAGCGGCGGGCCCACAAGCTCGGGGACATGATGTACCTGGAGGAGCGGGACGCCATCCTGGCCAGCTATTTCCGCAACAACGTGACCCACGTGTTCGCACTGCAATCGCTGATCGCCTGCTGTTTCCTGGATCGGACCCAGATGGAGCGGCAACAGGTGCTGGCTTTGCTGCGGCGCATCTATCCCTACGTCCAGGGAGAGTTGCAGCTGCGCTGGGACGAGGATGAACTCGAGGTGGCCGCGAAGAAGATGATCGTGGCGCTTTCCGAGCGCGGTCTGCTGGCAGCGGAAAAACGCGGCAAGGTGCTGGCGCGCCCGCCCGC
>CBDTYJ010000304.1:0-3403 GCA_965364575.1 uncultured Gammaproteobacteria bacterium | reverse complement strand
TGCGGCGATGGACAGCGCCACGAAGGCGCCGAACGAGAAGCCGGCCAGCCACAGATCCGCGTCCGGCCAGCGCGCCCGGCTCCAGTCGACCACCGCTCTTGCGTCCAAAGCCTCCCCGGCGCCTTCCCCGTAGCCGCCTTCGCTGCGGCCGACACCGCGAAAATTAAAGCGCACCGCCGGCTGACCCAGCTGCACCGTCGCCCGGGCCAGGGTATGGACTACCTTGTTGGTCATGGTGCCGTGATAGAGGGGGTGGGGATGGCAGATGATCGCCATTGCCGCCGCGGTCTCGCGGTTCGGGTGGTCCACGACGGCCTCGATACGGCCAGCCGGGCCCGCGATCTCGGCCGTCTCCTGCCGGGCACCGCGCATTAAAGCCCGGCCTCCGCCGCATCCTCCTCCAGGGGTGCGGGCGCGGCGGGCGCGTCGGTTTCGGGCTGGCGCGGCGGACCGAAGCTCACCAGCGTGTCGCCGGGTTCAGGCTCCACTTCCTGTTGCGGGGACAGGAACAGGGACCGCCCATCCGGTTTCAACAGCAGCACCTGCAGCGCGCGGCTGTCGGCATCGCCGAGGAATTCGCTGTAGGTATAGCTGTCGGTCAATTTGGTCCGGGAAAACTGCCAGCCGTCCACGTGATGACGCCAGAGATTCTCGTATTCAGCCGACTCCGCGAAGGCGATCATGCCCCGTAGCCCGATAGCGACACCCCTGGGATCGTCCTCTCCGGCGGCCCCCATCGGCAGCTGGAACACCCGATCACGACCTATCTCGGGCGCCATCGCCGTACAGACCAGGGCGTTATAGGCATCGTTGTCGGTAGCGGCCAGCACCATCCGGACATGGCTCAACTCTACCGACTCGTCGGCGAAGTCCGACAGGATCTCGCCGTAGAACACCGGCAACCCGGCCAGCCGGGCCGCCCGCAGCTTGTGCCAGGAGCTGTCCACCATCAGCACCTTGACGTCCAGGCCCTGCAGCGTCCGGCCCAGCTCGACACTCCAGGGTGAAGCCCCGACGATGAGAACGCTGTCCCGCGCCGGCGAGGACAGCCCCAGCCGCCGCGCCAGCCAGCCCATGCTGAGTCCGTGGGCCAGCACGGTGGCGAAGATGACGCCGAACGTGAGCGGCAGGAGGGCCTCGGCGCCGGTGAAATCGCGCTGGGCCATGGCCGGACCCATGACACCGGCGGTGGCCGCCGCGACGATACCCCGCGGCGCGATCCACGACAGGAACACACGGTCCCGGAAATCCATGCCGGCACCGATGGTCGCCAGCATGACGGCGACCGGCCGCACCAGGAACAGGATCGCGGCGATCAACAGCAAGCCGCGCGGGTCCACGCTGTCGATCACCACCGGATCCAGCGTCGCCGTCAACAATACGAACACCACCGATACCAGCATCACGGTGATGTATTCCTTGAAGCGTTTCATGTCCTGCAGGCCCGGCAGATTCATGTTGCCGACGACGATGCCCATGACGGTCACCGCCAGCAGGCCGGCCTCGGCCTGGAGCTGATTGGACAGGAGATAGACCAGCAGCACCAGGGTCAGCAGCACCGGCGATTTCAGATACTCCGGCACCAGGCCTCGCTGGAAGGCCTTGCCGATCAGCCAGCCGATCAAGGCCCCGAGCAGCAACGCCGAGGCGATCGCCGCCAGCAGACCCTGGACGATGCCGCCCTCACCTTCTCCGGCGAAAACGAAGAACTGGAAGCTCAGCACCGCCATCAGGGCGCCGATCGGATCATTGACGATGCCCTCCCACTTCAGATAGGACGCGGTCCGCCGGTTGAGGCCCGCCTGCCTCAGCAGCGGCATGATCACTGTGGGCCCGGTGACCACCATGATGGCACCGAACACGGTCGCCACGTACCAGCTCAGACCGCCGATGTAATGAGCCGCGAGGGTGCCCAGCAACCAAGCCAGAGGGCCGCCGACGTAGACCAGCCGACCGACGCCCACCGATGCCACGCGGAGTTCGGTCCGCTGCAGGCTGAGCCCGCCCTCGAACAGGATGATGGCGACGCAAAGGCTGACGATCGGCTGGATCAGCTCGGAGATCTCGGGACCGGACGGGACGATACCGAGCACAGGTCCGATCAGCAGACCCGAAGCGGCCAGCAGGACGATGGCTGGCAGACGCGTGCGCCACGCGAGCCACTGGGCAGCGATACCCACGGCCAGAATCACGACCGGCATTAGTCCATGAGTATGCAAACCAGTCCTCCCAGGATCGTCGCTACGTTAGCCTCCGTCCCGGGACGGCGCAACCGTGGCGTGAAGGGGCTGCCGGATTCCCTTAAAATCAGGGAACCCGCCAGCTGCGGAGCACCAGCTCCTGCTCCGGCGCGTCGAGGAGTCTGACGATGAATCCGACCATAGAGCGCGAGAACCGCTACTGCGCCCACAATTACCACCCACTGCCCGTGGTGCTGGTCAAGGGCGACGGACCCTTCGTCTGGGACGACCAGGGCAAGCGCTACGTGGACATGATGAGCGCTTATTCCGCGGTCAGCCATGGCCATGCGCACCCGCGGCTGATCAAGGCGCTGATCGAGCAGGCTTCGACCCTCAATATCGTCTCCAGGGCCTTCCACACGGATCGCCTGGCGGCGTTCCTGGAACGAGCCTGCCAGCTGACCGGTCAGGACATGGCGCTGCCCATGAATACCGGGGCCGAAGCCGTGGAAACGGCCATGAAGGCCGCCCGGAAATGGGCCTATGAAGTCAAGGGCGTGGCGCCGGACAGAGCAGAATTGATCGCCTGCGAGGGCAACTTCCACGGGCGCACCATCGCCATCGTGGCCATGTCGTCTGAGCATCAGTACCGGGACGGCTTCGGCCCGTTCCCTCCGGGCATGAAGTGCATCCCCTACGGCGATGCAGATGCTCTGGAGGCGGCGATCACTCCCAATACCGCGGCGCTGATCGTGGAACCGATCCAGGGGGAAGGCGGGATCGTGATCCCGCCGCCCGGCTATCTGCGCCGCTGCGCGGAGATCTGCCGCGATCACCGGGTACTGCTGATCGCCGACGAGGTGCAGACCGGGCTCGGCCGCACGGGACGGTTGCTCGCCTGTGAACACGAGGGGATCAAACCGGACGGGCTGATCCTGGGCAAGGCGCTCGGGGGCGGCGTGTTGCCGGTATCCATGTTCCTGGCGCGCAGGGACGTGATGGAGGTGTTCCATCCCGGCGACCATGGCAGCACCTTCGGCGGCAACCCCCTGGCTGCCGCGGTCGGCCTGGAGGCCCTGAATCTCCTGATGGACGAGGGCCTGATAGAGCAGAGTGCAGTCAAGGGTGAGTGGCTGTTGAGCCGGCTGAGGGAGATCCGGAGCCCGCTGATCCGTGATGTGCGCGGACGGGGTCTGTTTATCGGCATCGAGATCGATCCCGAG
>CBDTYJ010000303.1:0-3405 GCA_965364575.1 uncultured Gammaproteobacteria bacterium | reverse complement strand
TGCGGCGTGAGGCGGCTGATGAGGGCGGGCTCGCGGTCGAGGGTCATGGCTTTATACTCCGGGTGACTGATCCCAGTTTAGCTGCGGCCGCGCCCAGGCTCGAACGGGCTCCCCGAACGGGCCGGTGCCTCTGGCGATGTCATCGAGCCGTCAGCCGCAATCTGGCGGTTATCGGAAGATGGTCGGACAGCCGTCCTGCCTCCCGGGCGACCCGGCTGTGCACCATATCGAAGTCGCGGAACCAGATCTGATCCAGGGGCAGCACCGGCCATCGGGACGGGAAGGTTGCGCGTCGCGGCGCCGACTCGAATCCGGGGTTCAGTGCCCGGAACGTTGCGCCCCGGCGGAAGCGTTCATTCAGATCGCCAAGCAGGATCACCGGGCCGGGCGCGCGATTCATCCGCTCGGCGACAGCGCCGATCTGTGCTGCCTGCTCCCGGCGTCTGAATCCCAGGTGGGCGGCGAACACATCCACCGGCTGGCCTTTGATGCAAAGCCGGCCGTGGATGAGCTTCCTGGGTTCGACGTCCAGCCTGGGCAGCTCGATGATTTCGGCGCTTTCCAGCGGAAAGCGGCTCAGCAGGATGTGTCCATAGCTGCCGGCGGCGCGTTGCAGTGTTTTGGCGAACACCTGGTGAGGCGCGACGACCCGGCCCAGAAGCTCGCGCAGGTCGTGGCCGCCCCCGGGACCGGGTCCGCTGTCGATCTCCTGCAGGGCGACGATGTCCGCGTCGATGACGTCCAGCAGGTCGACAACATCGTCGGGGCGATAGCGGCCACGATAATCGACGCAGCCGTGAAGATTCCAGCTCAGGACCCGAAGGAGCATGCGGGATCAATCGTCGCCGCGGACGCGCCGGGCGGCCATCTGTAATCCGATCGCCAGCCCGATCCAGCCAAGGATGGCCAGGATCAGGAGACTGACATTGGTGACGTCGGGATGCTGCCAGGCCTGTCCCAGACGATCACCGAGGAACGTGATGACGGCGATGCCCGGTGTCATCCCCAGGACGGTGCCGAGCATGTAGTCACCGAACCGCAAAGAGGAACTGCCGAGCAGGACATTGATCACGGTGAACGGAGCGACGGGAACCACCCGCAACAGCGCGGCGGCAGCGACCCCGTTGTTCTGCAGCGAGCGGTCGACCGAATGCCGGAATCGTCCCAGTACGTCATCGACCATCCTCCGGCCGAGGAGGGCGCCCAGGCCATAGCCGGCTGCGGCGCCGGCCAGCGAGCCGCTCAGGGCGCTGAGAAAACCCTGCCATGGGCCCAGGAGCATGGCTGCGAGAATAAACAGCACGGTGATGGGAAAGGCCACCAGGCTTCCCACCACAAAGGCCAGCGCCAGCGCAGGAATCGTCCAGGTGCTGTTCCGCCAGTCGCCGATGCGCTGGCTGAGCGTCTCGGGGTCGGTGAGACCCGCAAGCGGCGTCACGTGCCACAGAAGGATCAATGCGACGATCGCAAACCCGCCGATGCCCAGACGCAGCAGCCTGCGCCTGACGCTGGATTCCTTCAGCGCGCCGAAGGCATCTCCGAGAAAATCAGCCGGATCGAGAGGCTGTTCGGGATCTGCCAGCGGCTGGATCGCCTCGGTCAGCGTATCGGACGCCGGTTCGGCCGGCTCGAGGCGCTTCAGCTTCCGATTCGCGCCGGGCCCGGCATCGACGGCTGCGACGAGTGATCCGTCGTCGTCCAGGCGTCGCTCGAGCTCCTCGACGCTGATGCCCAGATGCTCCGCAAGCAGACGATGCCGGATGTTGCGGATGGCGGCGGCGTGCTCGCTGTTCTGTGCCTCGGCGATCAGGTCACACTCCGTATCGACGGCCATGGAGCGATTGTTCAGGTTGGCCGATCCTACCCGCAGCCAGCGGTCGTCGATGATCATCAGTTTGGCGTGGACCATCAGCGGTTCCGTGTCCCCGTCCCGGGAAATCGACGGTGCGAGGAAACGGATCCGGGACCTCAGAGTTTCTTCCCTGAAGTCACTTATAAATTCCCGCAGACCGGACCCCATGGACTTGGCCTCGAGCCATCCGCCGGGCGACTCCGGGCAGATCACGACCACCTCAAGGTCCGGGTTCTCCCTGAGTCGTCCGCGCAGCGCCTGCGAGGCCAGCCTGGTGGTCAGATACTGGTTCTCCAGATAGATGGATCGTTTCGCGGCCGATATCATTTCGATCAGGGACGAGCGGACCTCGCCGATCGCCTCCTGGTCCGCGTATCCTGCCATGGTGCGGGCGATGGCTATGGGGATATCTCGGATATCCGCGTCGAGACCGTCCGGCCAGGGATCCGAATCTGTTTTCCCCGACGGCAGTTTCTCGCCGCAGGCCCGTTCCCATCTGGCTCTCGCGAGTTCCGAGATGGCATCGGCCGCTGCGCCGTCGACGAGCATCTGCACATCGTGGAACGGCCCGTAGATCTCACCATCCGGATTCTTGCGCCTTTCGTCGCCGGGTCGGTGTTCCCGGGTGTCCCATCGGTTGATGGTCAGGTCGAGTCCGCCCGAGAAGGCGATGGTATCGTCGATGACCACGATCTTCTGGTGATGGCTGGCGCCGATCGGCAGTTCGTCGTCGAGCGTCACGGTCAGGCGTGGCGGCGTCCGCCATCCCAGCGTGACCCTCGGCAGCGGTTCGCGCTCCAGGCTGTAGAGCACCGAGTAATCCCAAAGCAGGATGCGGATCTCCAGATCGGGACGCCGTTCCAGCAGGTGAGTGAGCAGATCGCCGAGGCGCAACGGCGCCCCGTCGTCGGGCTCCGTGTCCTCGCCGGCGAGGGGTGTCCGGCTGTCAACGTCCCAGCCGATGATCAGGATCGACCGTTTGGCACGGAACATCGATTCCCTGAGAGCTCCGAAGTAACTCGCGCCATCGATCAACACGGCCACGCGATCGGCCTTCGCTGATCGCCAGCAGTGCCGGAGCGGCCCTCCCGATTCGGATTTCACTGCCTCGTCCCGGACGATTCCGCCCGCGCACCGGATGGCCGCCGCACGCGGGTACCTGGACCGGTCTTCTGGTTTGGAAGTGCTCGCATCTGGGATGGTGGGTCTGACGCCTTGGCCCGGTCATGGTAGCAGAGGGCCCGGGGCTGCTGGCGAGGCCGCGGGCGATGCGACTGACGTACTCGGCTATGCTCATCGATGGAGGTCAGGATGAAGCACCGGGGATCATGGATCGTCGTATGGCTTGGTGCGATGTGGGCATGCGGTGCTCCGACGCCACAGTCGGATCAGCCTGCGGCCGAGGCACGCGTCGAGGCACGGAAGCGCCTGGAACGGATACCGGGGGACCGGATACCCGCCCGTGAAACCGGGTCGATCACCGGCGAGGTGCCTGAGTCCCTGTTGGAGGCGGTGGTGGCGGACGCCGCGAGACGCAGCGGCGTCGCGCCGGA
>CBDTYJ010000302.1:0-3409 GCA_965364575.1 uncultured Gammaproteobacteria bacterium | reverse complement strand
CCGACGACCTGTTCGATGTAGAAGCCTAGTTCCTTCTGCATGGATCTATATCCCGCTCGCTGGATCGATGAGGGCCGACACCGGCCCAGGTCCGGATACGCCAGCCGGAATCCTGACCGGACGTTGCGCGGCTACCGGTCGCGAGCGGCCTCCCGCGCTGCTGGATCCGGCTCGAAGATCATACCGATAATGCGCCACTGGTTGACCTGGGGATAGTCGGTGATGAAGGAGCGGTCGATGATCTCGGTGGCATCGCCACGAACCGGGAACTCCATCGTCGTGGTGTTGGGCTGATTGTTGCGATCGGAACCGCGGAAAAGGATGCTCACCCAGCCGGGTCCCGGCGCCCGGGCGACCCGCGCATTGATCTCGATCAGCCTGGAGTTCGGGTAGTAGCGGATGCTCCCGCGCAGACAGAACCGTTGTTCCTGGTCGCACAACCGTCCCTGCCGGAGCAGCAGATCGGGCCCGTAGGCCGCCGCGGGGAACGAGAGTATCGCCGACAGAAAGAGCAGGACACGGGCGAGCCGCGGGGAGATCGGGAATCGGGCAGCCACAGCCCCACAACCATAACGGATCGTGCCGACCATGAACATAGCTGCCGCGACGCGCGCCATGTCCATTTTCCATTCTGTAAATCAGTACCTTGACGCCGACCCTCGAAGCGCGTTAACAAAAAGCCGCGGATCATCGCCGGCGTCGGCGGTCGGGGCCGCGCAGATCCGCGCCAGCGGGCCGTCGAGCCCGGCGGAGGTGTGCAGGAATGAGTCAGGATACGAAGCAAGCCCGGGTCGTCCCCAGCGCCAACGTGCGCGAGTTCTTTCGCCAGTCGGTGGATGTGGCCATCGAGCGCCAGAGGCTGGAGGCCGAGGACCACACCGTGCACTACGTGGTCAACATGCTGACCCTGTTCACTCGCGCTGAAGAGCTGTACGGCGGCGGATCGGAACGGCGACTGCCGCCGCTGGCGGCGATGCTGGCCGAGGCGATCGAAGCGCCGTCGTCGCGGGACTCCGATCGGGTGCTGCAGCGACTCGGGGATGTGGCGTTGTTTATGGCCGGCTTCTTTCCGGACTATCTGGCACGGCGTCCCGTGGATGTGGATTACTACATCCACATGGGGGGCTCCGCCTACAGTACTCTTGCCGACCGCTCGCGTGGTTCCCGCCACGGCGTTGCGTTCGCGGATATTTTCGCCGAGCTGGCGGACAAGTTTGCGGCCTTCGTCGAGGTCCTCGGCGAAATCGCCGATCTCGGTCGGCGCTACACGCCCCGCGACATCCTGAGGCTTTACGAATTGTGGATCGCCACCGGTAGTCCCCGGGCCCGGGAGCGGCTGGACGCGCTGGGCGTCCAGGTCAGTCCTTCCCTCTCGAGCAGCCGGCAGCACTGAGGTCCGGATCCGATGCGCCTGCTGCATCGCCTGCAGGGCCTCGTCGAGCGCACCTATGACGTGGCCAATCCCCATCGCGTCACCGATTATCTCGTGACCTGTCCGCAGCTGGCCGCGAGTCTCGGGCTCGGCCAGGCAGCCGTCGCCAGCGGCGAGCAGGTGCTCGTATCCGGCGACCAGGATGAGGTGGATCTGGCCGTCTTCCTGGATCGTGGCGTGCTGGACGAGCTGCGGGCCGAGAACCCGATGCGCGCCCTCCACGACGGGAATCTGGATCATTTCTGGACGGCCCTGGAGGGCGTCAGCCATTTCGTCTATCTGGTGTGGAGTGCGCGCATGGGCCGGCAGGTCACGCGTCTCGAGCTGGAACTGCAGGCCGAAGTGGACAAATTCGTGCTGACCGCAATGCTGGTCTCGGCCCAGCGGGGTGGCCGGGTACCGACCGAGTTGCATCGATGGCTGTTCGACCTGCCCGAGATCGATCCATCGCTGGCCGCGGAAGCGGCCCGGCGTTACGCCGAGGCGAACCGCTACGCCGGGCGCTATTGCCGCGGTCTGGCCCGGCGGTATCTGACTGAAGGGGCTGGAGCGTCGATGATGCCGGAGCTGCGGCGCTTCTATCGGCTGAGCCAGGGCGGGAAGATCCGCCGCATCGAGGCGGATCGCTACTGATCGACGGCCTGTGAGAGATGCCCCTGCTTGACGTAGCACAGGGCGCCGGTCTTGCTGGACAGGCGTCTTCGGCTGCCGGGCGGCAGGCGTAACCAGCTGTTCTCCGGGTAGCGCCGTTCGCCGTCTCCGATATCGCCTTCGAGCACCAGCATTTCCACCCCGCCGGGCCAGGTTTCGTCCGCCAGCGCGGCACCGGCTTCCAGCCGCGCCATCGACACGACCTCGTCGCCATGCCTGTGCAGGGCAAGCCGGGTGACGCCGGCGCCGGTGTCTGACCAGACGGCGCTGCGGGTGTCGACCGAAAATTGCCTGAGATCGTCACGGGCGAACTGCCGCAGCTTTACGAACAGGATGCAGCCGGGCTCGCTGAACGGCGAATGGCTGCTGCCGGGGGGGTTGCGGACGTAAGTCCCTGCCGGATAGTCGCCGTGTTCGTCCGAGAACACCCCCTGCATCACCAGGAACTCCTCGCCGAGATCGTGGCGATGGGCGGGGAAACGGCTGCCCGGGGGATAACGCACCACGCTGGTGGCTCGCGCCACCTCGTCGCCGATCCGGTCCAGCATGCGGCGTTCCACGCTGCCGTCTGGCGAGGGCTGCCATGACAGCTCGTCCAGGAAGGCCCATGCGGCTATGGAGAAATCTGCGTTCAGCTTCACTTTGCGGGTCCGGTCACGCGCCAGACGGCCAGGATGCCTTATTATCCAAAGAATCTGTGTCCGACGGGAGCCTCTATGTCCGAGGTCAGGATCGCACTCGAAGCCTTTGCCGCCGGCGAACTCGACTACGGCGAGCTGCAGAAGCGACTGAATGCCGCGCTCGCGGGCGGCATCAGCGTGGACGAAGCCGTGGCCGAACTGGACGCCATCCGCGACACCGACGGGCTTTCTGTCGGACTCTACAATGTGTTGCGCCGCGCGATCACGCGGGTATCCGACGACGATGACACGTCTCCATTCGGCAGCGACGCGACCGAGCCCGATCGGCGTGGCGCCGATGAATCCGGAGAGGAGCATGAGGCTGACGAGATCATCGATGATCATCCCGGCGACGACGAGCTGCCGATGATGTTTACCGAGCCGGAGGCTCTGCTGCAGGAGGACCTGCCGGCTCTCGAATCCGCCGGGCCGGAGCGCGCAGACGCGGAGAAACAAGGCGAGGACGGTGGGGGCAGCGATGCCGGGCCGGACGCGCCGGAGAAGGAAGAGCCGGTCCCGCTGCCTTCCGGAAGATGGCTGGCCCAACCCGGATGGGAGGCCCCGGAGGAGCCGATGGAAGCGGGCAGGGAGCCCGGAACCGGATCCGATGCGCCGCCGCGGGAGCCGGTCATCGGCGGCGATAATC
>CBDTYJ010000301.1:0-3410 GCA_965364575.1 uncultured Gammaproteobacteria bacterium | reverse complement strand
CCTTGTCGCCGGTGAGGATGCGGATGTAGTGCTTGCGCATCTTGCCGGAGATGTGGGCCGTGACCACGTGGCCGTTCTCCAGTTCGACCCGGAACGTCGTGTTGGGCAGGGTCTCGACGACCTTGCCTTCCATCTGAATCGCTTCTTCTTTCGCCATTTACCAATCGGTCTTGCCGGGCTCAGCCCGAAAGCGGGCGCATTGTGCAGAATCCGGCCCGGCATTGCAATTTGGGCGCCGCCGCCTCAGTCGTCATCGCCGCCGTCTATGAACCGCATCGGCGGCGTCGGCGGGCGCGGCCAGCGCATCGGTGCGGGGGGTTCGCGGCACCATTTTTCGACACGGCGCAGGAACTCGCGCCGGGGCATCTCCCGGCAGCCCAGGCGGGACAGATGTGCGGACGTCAACTGGCAATCGATCAGGCAGAAGCGATGGCGTTGCAGCAGCCGTGTCAGGCAGGAGAGGGCGATCTTCGAGGCGTCGGTGACGGCGCTGAACATGGACTCGGCAAAGAACACCCGACCCAGGGCGACGCCGTAGAGCCCACCGGCCAGCATCTCGTCCTGCCAGACCTCGACGGAATGGGCGTGCCCCAGTGCGTGCAGACGGTTGTAGGCGCGCTCCATGGCGGGCGTAATCCATGTGCCGATGTCTGGTCCCCGGTCGGCGCAGCCTGCGACCACGGCGGCGAAGTCCTGGTCGATGGAAACCCGGAAGGCGCCGCTGCGCAGGCGGCGCGCGAGTCGCCGGGAGATGTGGAGTTCCGCCGGCCACAGCACGGCGCGAGGATCCGGTGACCACCAGAGGATCGGCTGGCCGGCCTCGTACCAGGGGAAGATGCCGCGGCGATAAGCCTCGAGCAGCCGGGACGGACTCAGGTCACCGCCCGCAGCCAACAGGCCGTTCGGTTCGATCAGGGCCCCGGCCGGATCCGGAAACCAGTGTTCCTCGGGGGCTGCCCGAAGCCAGAAGATCATGTCGGCGGTCCACCCTCGGGCCGGTCACCCCGGTGGAATGGCAGCTGGTCCCGGGCTTGCTGCAGATAGGTCTGCAGCCACCGCCGCTCCCGGGTCAGATAGTCGTTCACCGCAGCGGCAAAAGCGGGATCACGCAGCCAGTGCGCCGAGCAGGTGAGGGTCGGTTCGAACCCTCGGCGCAGCTTGTGTTCGCCCTGGGCGCCGGGCTCGAAATGCGCCAGGCCGTGGTCGATACAGTAATCGATCCCTTGATAGAGACAGGTCTCGAAATGCAGGCTGTGATACCGCTCGCTGCATCCCCAGTAGCGGCCGTAAAGGGTGGTCTCGTCCCGCAGGCTGATGGCGCAGGCGACCGGCACCCCCTCGTTGAGCGCCAGAATCACAAGCAGCGACTCGGGCATGGTCCTGTGCAGCTGCTCGAAGAACCGGCGGCTCAGGTACGGGCTCTGACCGCGCTCGAGAAAAGTCGCCGCGTGCATCAGATAGACCTGGTCGAGCACGTGGGGCTCGATCTGCCTGCCGGCCAGGGTGCGAAACCGGATACCGGCCTCCTGGACGCGGCGGCGCTCGCGCCGGACTTTCTTTCGGCGGTCGGAGCGGAAGCGAGCCAGGAAGTCGTCGAAGCTCTGGTAGTCGTGGTTACGCCAGTGATACTGACAGTCTGTCCGCTTCATCAGACCCAGCGACTCGAGCCCGGCCACAGTTTCCGGCGGCGGGAACAGGATGTGCAGCGAGGAAGCCCCCTCGGCAGCCGCAATGGCCTGGGCCGCCTCGATCAGCTGCGCGCCGGCCCAGAGCGGGTCGACGCCTTCGGCGGTGAGGATTCTCGGGCCGGAGATCGGCGTGAACGGCACGCAGCTCACCAGCTTGGGGTAATACTCCCGACCGCTGCGTTCGTAAGCGTGGGCCCAGGCGTGGTCGAACACGAACTCGCCCCAGGAATGGTCCTTCAGATACAGCGGCATGGCGGCCAACAGGCGGCCAGCGCTATCCTCGAGGGCCAGATGTCGGGGTATCCAGCCAGTGGCCTCGCAGGCACTCCCGCTCGTCTCGAGGGCGTAAAGCAACTCGTGACGAAGGAACGGCGATCCGGCCGGCCGCAGTGCGTTCCAGGCGGACGCCGCCACATCACCGATGGAATCGAGTGTGCGGGCTGCCGCCGATGCCGCGACGCTCATTCCTCAGCCGGCAGCGGCGGCGGGCGTCTCCGCGTCGGCATCTCCGGATTCCGCCAGCGCATCCAGATACTTCTCGGCATCGAGGGCGGCCATGCATCCGGTTCCGGCGGAGGTGACCGCTTGCCGATAGACCTGGTCCATGACGTCGCCGGCGGCGAACACGCCGGGCACGCTGGTCGCGGTGGCGTCGCCCTTCAGCCCGGACTTCACCAGAATATAGCCTCCATCCATCTCCAGCTGGCCCTCGAAGATGCCGGTATTGGGCGCATGGCCGATGGCGATGAAGACGCCTGCCAGGGGGATCTCCCGGGTCTTATCCGAATCTTCGGTGCTGCGGACCCGGATGCCGGTGACGCCGCTGTCGTCGCCCAGGACCTCGTCCAGGACGTGGTCCCACAACAAGGTCACGTTACCGCCCTCGCCGGCGCGGTCAAACAGGCGTTGCTGCAGGATTTTCTCCGCACGCAGGCTGTCCCGCCGATGGACCAGAGTGACTTTCGACGCCACATTCGACAGGTACAGGGCTTCCTCGACGGCGGTGTTGCCGCCCCCGATCACCGCCACCTCCTGTTGCCGGTAAAAAAACCCGTCGCAGGTGGCGCAGGCCGACACGCCGCGGCCCTTGAAGGCTTCCTCCGACGGCAGGCCCAGATATTTGGCGGTGGCGCCGGTGGCGATGATCAAAGCGTCGCAGGTGTATTCGCCGCTGTCGCCCGTGAGCAGAAAGGGGCGCTGTTCGAGGTTGGTAGTGTGGATGTGATCGAACACGATCTCGGTGTCGAAGCGCTCCGCGTGCTGACGCATCCGCTCCATCAGCCCTGGCCCTTGCAGGCCCTCGGGATCGCCCGGCCAGTTCTCCACATCGGTCGTCGTCATCAACTGGCCGCCCTGCTCGATACCGGTGATCAGTACCGGCTCCAGATTGGCCCGCGCCGCATAGACGGCAGCGGAGTAACCGGCGGGTCCGGAGCCGAGGATCAGGAGTCGGCAGTGTCGGGTCTTGCTCATGGGGCGATAGTTCCTGCTTGCGACGCATCCGCGTCTTTTTTGAACGGGCCGATGGAGTGTCTTTGTCCGGATCGGGGCAGTGGAAGCGAGCACGTATTCGGCGGAGCGGCAAACACGCCCATGACCAGCGGGATGACAGCGCGCTCAATGGTATGTAAAAAGGCGGGGCGATCAAAGACTGCCCGCGCCACCCTGATCCGGAGCGGCTTGTGGCAGCCAGCCGTTTCGTCTAAAGTTTGCGCTTCATAA
>CBDTYJ010000300.1:0-3481 GCA_965364575.1 uncultured Gammaproteobacteria bacterium | reverse complement strand
CACCAGCGTTGCTCCCAGCACGTCGAGCACGCCGATCGGCCAGGGGCCGGTCGCAGCGGGGTAGAGCGGGAAGGCGATGATCCAGGCCAGCACTGCCTGCAGCGCGAAGATGATCACGAGGCTCTTCAATGCGAAGCCGGGACCATGTTTCTCGCGCATGGCCGTGTAGCGCCGGTCCTCGGGCTCGCCCCAGTTGCGCCAGGTCAGGTAGCCCGCGAGCCTCAGCGCCCAGATGCCCACCAGCACCAGTACCAGCTCGGCGCGGGTCCCGGATTCCGAAGACAGGGTGATGAAGACGATGGTCGCGGCGAGAAAGAACAGCGACCATACGCTGTCGACGATACTGACGTCGCGCAGAACCAGGCTCAGAAGCCAGGTTGCGCCGGCCATCAGCATCATCACGCCCAGCGCCGAAAAAATCACATTAAGCTCGAACATGGTCAAACCCTCAGGCGTTGGCGGTTGAGACAGTGACGGCCGGCGCCGGGGCTGTGCCATCGAAACGCCGCGCCAGCGCGGCCAGTACCGGCATGATCGCGCCCCAGCCCACGGCCAGCGCCAGCATCGCCGCGCCGAAGTCGCCGAACTCGACCGCGCCCAGCCGGTGACCGGCATAGAAGGCCAGCGGACCGCCAACGGCTCCGACGATGGCGGCGGCCAGGGTCTTGCCGTGAAGCCAGCGCAGAGACTTGTTCAGAAGCGTCGCGAACAGCAGCCACATGGCGACGATCCAGTACGGCGCGGTGCCGGCGAACAGCATGCCCGAGCTGTAGATCAGCAGCCCGCTGGCGGCCAGGGCCGTGTCGAACACGGCGCCGATCGCGCCGGCAATCAGCACCAACATCAATTCGTTGCGCGGCCGGGTCGATGTGAAGATGTGAGCGCTCACGATCAGCAGGGCGATGCCCGTGCCGAGCATCGGCAGCCCGTTGGCCCCGCCGAGCACGCAGGCGAGCCAGCCGATCTTGAAGGCGATAACGTTGATCAGTATCTGCATGATTCTCTCTCCTCAGACCGGGCGGCGCTGGAACAGGTAGTGGCCGACCAGCCACTCCTGCCCGTCCTGATGGGCGAACAACTCGGCGCAAGCCATGAAGAAGATCCGCCACCGCATCCACCAGCGGGACGCCTCCTCTTCGCCGTAGGTCCGCTCCAGGATCGGCATCACCCACTCGCGCCGGGCATCCATATTGGCCAGCCAGGCGTTGGCGGTCTTCTCGTAATGGCTGCCGCTCCATCTCCAGCGTGCGGTCAGCTGCAGACGGTCCTGAAAATGCAGCGGCAGGCTGTCGCTGGGCATGATGCCGCCGGAGAAAAAGTGGCGGCTCATCCAGTCGCCGGGTCCCCGGTCCACGAACTCGTAGGGTGTCGAACGGTGGCAGAAGATGTGCATGAAGAAACGGCCGTCCTCGCGCAGCCAGTGATGGATCCGCTCGAACAGCTGGCGGTAATTCCGCATGTGCTCGAACATCTCGACCGAGACCACGCGGTCGAAGCGTTGATCGATCTCGAAATCGTTCATGTCCCGCGTCAGCACGCCGACATTGCTCAGGCCCCGTTCCCGGGCGGCCGCGAGGATGTACTCGCGCTGGCTGGCGGAATTGGAGACGGCGGTGATGTTGCTGGCGGGATAGTGTTCCGCCATCCAGAGGGTCAGGGAGCCCCAGCCGCAACCCAACTCGAGGATATTCATGCCATCCGCGAGCTGCGCGTGCTCGCAGGTCAGCCGCAGTCCGGCGGCCTCGGCCGAGTCGAGATCGGTCACCCCCTCTGGCCAGTAGCAGGCGCTGTACTTGCGATGCCGGCCCAGCACCTCGCCGAAGAATTCCGCCGGCACTTCGTAGTGCTGCTCGTTGGCCAGGTGCGGCACCGGCGCCACTTCAGAGCGGTCCATCATGCGGACGAATTTGGCCTCGATGGCGGCGGCCCGTTCGCAGTCGTCCGCCTCGATATCGACCAGACGCTGCTTCAGCAGCCGGCGGATGCCATGGCGGATTACCGGGTCGGGAACGAAGCTGCCCAGTTCCGTCCATTCGATCGCCCGATTACTCGCTACGTTCATAATGCGTTTCCTCGATTTTTTGGATTCGCCCGATGAAGGCTGACCCGGCAGATGTCCGGCCGAAGCCCCTACAGTCGAAACGGTCTTGCTCTTGATCATGGATTAATCATGGACCGCGGCTTGTGAAGCCACCGTCGAGCCTGTGTGAAGGGTGCGTGAAGTCGGCGCCTCAACGACGGAAGGATCCGGGGACAAGGGCGTTTTTGACCCGGCCCGTCCTGCCCGGGGCCCCGTCTCATGGACGTTCATCGGTGGATTCCTCCGCGTCGCCAGGAGAGAACAGCGCCGAGATGCGCCGTATACCCTGCTCCATGTCATCTCCCACCGGCTCCGCGCCCGCGGCGCGGATGGCATCGTGGCAGCGTACCGAAGCGCTGCCGCCGACGACGATCGGCACCGGTGTCTGGGCCACCACCCGCGGCAGGCGCCGGGCCAGCAATTCCGGAGCCGGGTCCAGTGAGCCCGAGAGGATCACGCCATGGCAGCGGGCCTGACGGGCGGCAGCCGGAATCTCCTCCAGCGGCATGTTGGCGCCCAGCAGCACCATCCCGTAGCCGCGCTCGTGGAGCGCCAGCGCCAGCATCAGCAGGCCGTTCTCATGCTGTTCGTTCGGCAGACAGGCCGCGAGCAGCCGCGGCCCGGTGTTGTTTCGCGAGCGATGATGGAAGCGGGCGCCGAGCTTGTTCCGCAGATAGAAGCCGAAGAAGTGCTCCTCGGCGATGCTGCCGGTGCCCGAGCGCCAGCGTTCGCCCAGCGCGCTCAGGAGCGGCGTCAGCAATTCGCTGGAAACCACGTCCACCGAGTACAGAGACAGGGCGTCGTTGTAGACCTTTTCCAGGCCGTCTTCATCGAAGCGGATAATCGCCGCAGTCATACGACGCCGGTAAGCCGCCCAGGGTTCGCCTTCCTCCCCGGACGCGGCGCTCTCCTGGCGCTCCTGGGCGGACAGCTCCGCCTTGACCTGGCCGATGCGCATGCCACGATCCAGCAGCGACACCACCCGGTTGATCAGATCGATATCGTCGCGGGAGTAGAGTCGACGTCCGGAAGCCGTCCGGATCGGTTCGATCAACCCGTAGCGGCGTTCCCAGGCGCGCAGGGTGATCGGCTTGACGCCGGTGAGGCTTGCGATGGTGCCGATCGGATAACGCTCTGAGGTCGTCTCGGACGTCCCCGGGGCGGTTTCGGCTTCGTTTTTGCTCATGGCGCCTCTCCTGCGGTCGTGATAACGCTGGATGCGTGATCAACTCTGCAGCGAGGCGAAAGTTATACAAAATCTCTACAAAAGGCAAATCTTGTACAGGTTCTGTCGAAATAAGAGCCCCAAAATGGCCAGAATACCGCCCAAATACCGGGAAGCAGGCCCCTGATTATCAGTGACTTATACAAAAAGTCCGGCATCCGACGCCAGCCCGCGCC
>CBDTYJ010000299.1:0-3494 GCA_965364575.1 uncultured Gammaproteobacteria bacterium | reverse complement strand
CCGGTAGGGCTTGCTGTCGCTCAATCCGGCCAGCGTGTCGCCAGCGAGATCGATGCGCTCGGATATTCGGCAGCGAGTCCGGGGCCCATGCTCGATTCGTCAGCGCCCGGGGCGGCGGAGGTCAGACGCAGGCAGAAGCAGGCTGCGGGGGTTGCGCGCCTCCACGTAGCAGGCCTCCGGACGGGCGCGCGGTCGGCGCCCGACCATTGAACGGAGTCGGAATATCTGGAAAGGCAGGGCCGGCTCAGCCGGCCCTGCCCCTCTCCCTCATTCAGGCTCGGGATCCATGTCGGGTCCTGGACCCGGATCGTCGAGCCTGGGCTGCACCTGTTCCTCGCTCCGCTTGCGGATCGCCTCACCCTCGGCGGGATTGCCGATCTCCTTGCGGTAACGGTTCTGCTCCTCGACCCTCGCGGCAGCGGGATCGCCCTGCGCGGGCGACAGATCGACGCCGAGCTGCCCGGCACGGGTCTGCATCGTCTGGCGATGCTCGGCCTTCAGCCTGGCTTTTTCCTCATCGGTGGAAGCCAGCTGCAGACGCTCCCGATAACGGCTCCGCTCCTCGTCGGTCATGATCTCGTTCCCGTATATGGGCTCGCCATCTGCCATCCCGGGTGCCATCCCGGGCGCCGTCTCCGGCTGATGGGTGCGATCCTGATCGCGGAGCTGATCCCGGTCGCGGTCTCTCGACTGGTCCTGATCGCCCCGGGTTTCACCGGCCTTCTGGCCGCGCTCCATCTGCTGGCTCCGCTGAGCCACGCGATCCCGGTCGAAAGCCCGCTCACGCTGGACCTGCTGCTGCCCCATTTCCTGGCCACCGCGGTTCTGCTGACCGCCCTGGCGCTGAGCGAGGACACTGGTGGAAACCACGGCCAGCAGGACGGCCATGATTGCCAGTACGCTGATGCGTGTCTTCATTTGAAACCTCCCGCGGGATCGATCGACCCCGCCGGTCTCGTCAGGGCTCTCGCCAAAGCCGGCGCGCAAGCCCTGGCCTACCCCCCTGCTTTTCGGGCCGCGCCGTCCGGCGCCGCCTCGTTAATAACATTATGCCGATTGGCTCCAGGAGAAATGGGGTGAATTACCCCCGCGGCCTGCCTCGGCCCCGGCCTGAATCGCCGAGTCTGGCTGGCCGGATCAGCACGGCCAGAGGTCAGGCGGGGGCCGATCGAACCGGTAACAGATGTTTGCCAAGAAAAAGGGGCGCCCTCCGGCGCCCCTTCTGCACACAGCTGTGTGCCGCACTATGGGAGCGTGCGATCAGCCACGGCGACGCCAGGCGGCGATCCCGCCACCCAGGGCCAAAAAGCCGATGCCGAGCAGGCCGAACAGCGGCACGATGCTGGCCGTGGACGGCAGCATGGCCGGCGGCGGCTCCGGCGCCGGCGGCGGCGGTGGCGGAGCCGGCTCTTCGATCACGGTGACCACCTCGGTCTCCTCCGGCGGGCTGAGCACGATCACGCGACCGGTCTCGGTCTCCCGATAGTAGATGCGGATCTTCTGGCCAGGCTGAAGGTCCTGCAGGCGCGTCTGCACGCCTGCCACCGAGATCGAGGCCCCTCTAGGGATCCGGTACGAAGACCTGCCGCTGCCGTCATCGGCGCGCAGCGTGAGCAGATTCGAGCGTACATCGACGACTTCGCCGGCGATCCGCTTGACCTCGGTCTGGGTTACGGTCACGACCTCAGCCTGCTGCGCCGAAGCGACGCTCCATGCAAAGATAAAAATACCGCCGAAAATGGCGGCTGCAGTCTTTCTCAACATCATGTTCTCCCCACGTGAATTGACGGCCGGCCCGAAAGCCGCCCGCCAAGAGGATAACAAAGAACGTCGGCGATCACCGCAAAAATCCGACCCGCCGGGCGATCAGCCCGGGCCAGATACTGTCGCCGTATCGGCGAGGACCGCCCTCACGATGTAACGCTGGGGCGCGTGGCCGACGAAGTAGAACGGATAGCAGGTCACCAGCGTCAGACTCGGCGAAACTGTCGGCGCCAGCACGCTGACGTCATCGGGGTCCACGATCCAGATGTCGCTGATCTCGTAGCGGCGCGTGCCCCCGAGGGTCACCAGCTCGATATGGTCACCGGGCCCCACGTCTTTCAGCCCCCGGAAGAACCCGTCCCGGTGACCGGCGATGCCCAGATTCCCGTCGGCTTCGACTCTGGCCGTACCCGGGATCCGGCCGACCGCGCGGTTGAGGGTCAGCTCGTCGGTACCGGTGATCACCGGCACTTCCAGCTCGATGGTCGGGATCCGCAGCAATGCTTCGGGCAGGCCGGTCGGCTGCGTCAGACTCGCCTGGTAGTGCTCGATCCGGGTCGCGGCCCAATCCGAAGTATCCGGGCTGGCGGGTTCCGGCAACACCAGTTGCGGCTCGGCCTCCGGTCCGGACCCGGCCAAGGAAGCCGCCGGACGGGCGGCGGGCATCTCTCCGGACCCGGCCATCGACACTGCCACCGTCTGTGGCTGATCGACCGCGGTCCCGGCCGACATGGCCTGGCGCGCCGCTTCGAAGGCCGCGACGTCCCGGCTGCTGTTCCAGCGGCTATGGAGCTGCGCGCCGGCCCACACGGCCAGCATCAGCGCGCCGCTGCCGATCAGCACCCATTGCACAAGCAGACTCCGGTCTTTGTTCATAGCGTCCCAGCCTCCGATCCCGGGTATTCTATCGCGATTCCACCTCGGGCCGGGACCGGAAACCACGGGAGCCTGCGGTCAGGACGCCATGGCCCAGGCTTGTACCAGAGTCCATGCCCCGATCGCGATGAATCCGATGCCCGCCAGCAGGGACATCGAACGCGGTCCCACGATGCCTGCGATGAGACCGCCGGCCAAGACGCCCAGGGCCGAGCTCAGCACGAGGGCACTGGCCGACCCGAAAAATACCACCCATCGGCTGACCTCCCGGTCGGCAGCGAACAACATCGTGGCCAGCTGCGTTTTGTCGCCCAACTCGGCCACGAATACGGTCCCGAATACTATGAGCAGGGTGCGATAGTCCATGGTCAATTCTCCATCTGACGGGACCCATGGCGCCGGGCCACCGCCGTCAACCAGTAAAAGACGCCGAGCACCACGATCAGCTCGCGGATCTCGTACTGCAGATTCTGATAGGCGAACACTCCGCTGGCGCTGACGAACACGGCGGTAGCCGCCAGCACCAGCAGCCAATGCATCCACAATCCCGCGGCGGCAGGGAACACTCCGCGCCGGACGGCCAGGGGGAATAGGACCAGCGCCAGCAGGAGCGCGACCGTGTCCGGGAGGGTGATCAGGGCCTGCCAGTCATGCAAGGCAGCGCCGAAACAGAACATCAACACCGTGTGCCCGTCCGCCAGCCAGCTTTCCGGAACCCGGGAGAGCGGCCAATGGGCGGCAGCTCCCGGGATCACGGCGAGCACCAGGGGCGGGAATACGAACAGCAGATAGACGGGCACGTGCACCAGGGCCGAGAAGATCTGTGAATCGATCAGATTGTGCAGGTTGCTCTC
>CBDTYJ010000298.1:0-3504 GCA_965364575.1 uncultured Gammaproteobacteria bacterium | reverse complement strand
CTCAACGGGTCGAGCCGATGGCGCAGCCTGAGTCGATCGAGCAGAGGCTTCAGACGACGCGATTCGAGCAGGCGTTCCAGACCCATGTCACCGGTGATGACGATGTTGAGCGGGCTCTCCTTGCCGGCCAGCTCGGCCAGCCAGAGCAGTTCCCGGGCCACTTCGTCGGAGATCGCCCGCGGATCGCCGATCTGCAGTAAGGCCTGCTGACCGTCCTGGGCGACCTGGACCAGGAACACGCTGAGGAGGTTCTTGAGCTCCCGGTGCTCCGCCTCCACGGACCCGAAGCCGAAGGCGTCGAGGACGCTGGCGAGGAACGCGTCACCCTCGGCCGGCGGCTCCGAGATGCGCCCTCCCCGCACCGAATCCTGGTTCTCCCTGAGGAAGAAATCGATCGATGCGGTCTTGCCGGTACCGGCGGCGCCGCTCAACACGAAAAGGCTGTCCCCGCCCTGCACCGATCGATCCAGAAAACTCAGGGCAGCCGAATGCTGAAACCCCCGGTAGAAGAACCGGGGATCGAAATCCGCATCGAACGGAGCCACAGAAAGACCCAGCGCCAGGTTATGCATCCTGTACTTCGACCACCGCGATGTTAACTGCCTGTCTGAAGGTCTTTTATTAAATTATTGAATTCACTGCAAGCATTGCCGGTATTTTCCGGGCTCGACATGGGCTGATATGATCCCGCCGAAGCCTAGCGCCGCAGTCTGACCGGAGCCGACCGACCATGCCCGACCGCGCCGACAACCCGGTGGCAAAATCCGGAGTCATCAAGCTGTTCCCCACCTACGTGTGGGCGACGCAGCTTAAGCCGGAAGTGTTCGAGCCGATCAACGCGCAGATCCAGGCGTATCTGGGGGAGCTGGAAGCGCGTAAACCCGAACTGGGCGAACGCGGCCAGTGGCAGACCGCCCAGGACCTGCATCGCCAGCCGGCGTTTGCCGGACTGGTCCGGATCATCACGGCCAACGCCAGGGGCATCTGCGATTCCCTGACGCTGCTTTACGACAGGCTGGACATCACCGGCTGCTGGGCCAATGTCAGCCGCAAGGGCTTCCCCCATCGCCAGCATACTCATCCCAACAATTACCTGAGCGGCGCCTATTACGTGAAGACGGCGCCGGGGGCCGACAGCATCAGCTTCCACGATCCGCGGCCCCAGGCCAGTCTGGTCGTGCCGCCTGCCCGCGACCAGGACCGCGTCAACACGGATCTGGTGGCATTGGACGTCAAGGAGGGGATGCTGGTGGTGTTCCCCGCCTGGCTGGAGCACTCGGTCTCGCCAAATGAGAGCGATGCGACCCGCATCAGCGTCGCGTTCAATCTGATGTTCCCGGATTTCGGCAGCAGGATGGCCAGCCCGCTCTGGCGGGGCGACGCGGACAGCGCCTGAGTCCGCGGCTCAGGCCGTGGCCGGTGCGCCAGCGTGGGCCTTGTCCAGCGCCCGCTTCGCGGCCTGGAACTGCTCCAGGGCCCGGGATACGTAGGCCCTGGCCTCGTCCACGTAACCATCCGCCGAGGCCGACCAGACCCGGTTGAGATAGCGTTCACCCGCCGCGAAATCACTCATGATGTCAGCGTAGGCCTGCAGGCCATAGATGTGGGTGAGGCTGTGGCGGGCGTCGGCGAAGCGGTCCAGATCGTCCCGAAAGCGGCGGTCGATCTCAAAACGAAGCTGGTAGGGCGGTATCTCCGCCTTGCCGGCCTCGAGTTCGACCAGTCCGGCGATCACGCGATCCAGACTTTCTTCGATGTCGGTCCTGTTGTTGGCCAGGGTCTCGTCGGAGCGCGCGTGCTGGAGACTGCTCTTCTTGATCAGGTAGACACCGACAGCACCGATCAGCAGGCAGGGCACGAACAGACCCCAGCGCACCGTCTCGGCGTCCAGCGAGGTGAGGAAAGCCCCCGCCAGGAAACCGGCGGCGGTGAGAATGAATCCGAACAAGTTCATGATCCCTGCCTCCTATCCGGCGAACACGGCGCGGACCGCGAAACCTACCCCGACCAGGGCCTCGCCGACGATGAGCCCGGCGGCGATCGGGATACCCGTGTCCTCGCCGAAGTGTTTGCCCAGGCGTGCGTCGGTCAGCAGACGCAGCAGGGTGCCGATGCTGTAGGTGAGGACGATATTGAAGGGGAGATAGAAACCCAGCCCGACCGTGATCCCAAGCCCGCCGCTGGCTGCGCTGAGCAAGGCGCCCAGGCCTGCCCCCGCCAGATACTTCTGCACCGGCACGTCGCCGCCGAGGATGCCGTTGATCATGCTGGCGAGCGCCTGGCCCTGGGGCGCCGGCAGCTTCTCGCTGCCGAGACCGTAGGCCTCGTGCAGCACGTAGATGACCGCGATGATCAGGATCGGCCCAAGCCAGGCGCCGAAAAACTGGCCGGCCTGCTGCATCCGCGGCGTGGCGCCGACCAGATAGCCGGTCTTCAGGTCCAGCATCAGATCTGTCGCCTGGGACATGGCCACACACACTGCGGCACCGACCATCACCGAGGCGACGATGGCCTCGCTGCGACCGAGGCCGTTGGCGATGATGATCAGCAGGGTCACCGCGATCAGCGTCATGCCGCTCAAAGGTGACCAGTTGGTGCGGCCGATACATTCTGAGAGGATCACACCCGCGATCCAGATCCAGGCCGTGCCGAGCACCGCCATGGCGATCCCGCGGCCGATCCCCATATGCTCGGTGGACAGTATGGCGATCATCATCAGCACCACCGCCGCGCCGCCGATGGCCACATACAGCAATTTGATCGGCATCTCGTCGCGGGACACCACCGACTCGACCTTGGCGGCGCTCTGCATACTGCGCACGGCGCTGATGATCAACGGCAACGCCAGCGCGATGCCGGTGATGGCGCCGCCGATGAGCATCCCGATCCCGACCGGGCGGAACAGGGAGAGGCGCAGCACCTCGGGATCGGTGACCGGCGTCGGCACTCCATCCACGATGACAACCGGCAGCAGGCCCGTGGTCGCCAGCAACGGCGCGATCACCCAGTAGCAGGCAAAACCGCCGATGATAAAGGCCACGCCGCCCTTGCCGGCGATATAGGCGGCACCGATAGTCAGCAGCGAGACATACCAGATGCCGTTCATGTACTCGGGCATGCCGAGGATCGACCCAAGATCCCAATTGTCCACGCCGCTCACCTGGCTGACGACGTGGACGCCCGCGCTGAAAGCGGCTGCCGATAGCAGCAGCACCGCCTTGCGGATGCCGGCCCCGGGAGATTTGAGGATGGTCGCCACCGCGACGCCCCCCGGGTAGGTCAGCCGCTCGTAATCGATCATCTGCTTGCGCAGCGGGATGATAAAGGCGATGCCGAGAAAGGCGCCGGCGATACAGCCGAAGGTCATGACGTAGGGATTGAAGTTGGTCTCGCCGAGGATGAACAGGGCCGGGACCGAGAACATCATGCCCGACGAGGCCCCGTTGACGGCGCTGGCGACTGTCTGAGCGACGTTGTTCTCGACGATGCTGTAACGCCTCATCA
>CBDTYJ010000297.1:0-3509 GCA_965364575.1 uncultured Gammaproteobacteria bacterium | reverse complement strand
CCATTCGCCAAATTTATCGGCGCCGACCCCATACTCGGACCGGAGATGAAATCGACCGGGGAGGTCATGGGTACCGGCCGTTTCTTCGGCGAAGCCTACGCCAAGGCGCAGCTCGCGGCCGGCGTGGTGTTGCCGAGAACCGGCACCGCGCTGATCAGCGTCCGGGACCGGGACAAGGATGAAGCGGTGATGCTGGCGCGCATCCTCGTCGACCGGGGATTCGAGATCGCGGCCACCGAAGGTACCGCCGCGGCGCTCAGCGAAGCGGGCGTGCCCTGCCGGAAGGTCAACAAGGTCCGCGAAGGCCGGCCCCATATCGTCGACATGATCAAGAACGATCAGATCAGCCTGATCGTCAACACGACCGAGGGTCGTCAGGCGGTGCGCGAGTCCCATTCGATCCGGCGCGAAGCCGTGTATCGCAAGGTGACCTACTACACGACTATCGCCGCCGCGAAGGCCACCTGCGTCGCCCTGGAGTATCTCGACGCGGCGGAGGTGCATCGCCTGCGTGACCTGCATGAGGAGCTGCAGGCATGAGCAAGGTGCCCCTGACTGCTCGCGGTGCCGCCCGGCTCCGGGACGAGCTCAAGCGGCTAAAGTCGGTGGATCGGCCACAGGTGATCCGCGCCATCGCCGAGGCCCGCGCTCACGGCGATCTGAAGGAAAACGCCGAGTATCACGCGGCCAAGGAGCAGCAGGGCTTCATCGAGGGCCGGATCCGGGAGATCGAGGGCAAGTTGTCCCACGCCAACGTGATCGACGTCAGCAAGGTCGACGCCCGCGGCCGGATCGTGTTCGGCTCCACTGTCTTGCTGCTGGACGAAGACGACGGCTCCGAGATCACCTACCAGATCGTCGGCGAGGACGAGGCCAACATCCGGGAAGGGCTGGTCTCTTTCACCTCGCCCATGGCCCGCGCCCTGATCGGTAAGGAAGAAGGCGACCAGATCACGGTTGCCGCCCCGGGTGGCGCCCGTACCTACGAGATCCTCGAGGTCCGCTACGAATGAACCGGCCGGTCTCCCTGCGCGTGGGAGAGACCCTGATCCAGACCCTCTGGGTCGGGGGCCTGTGGATCGTGGGGTATGTGGTGGCGCCGTCTTTGTTTGCGCGGCTGGACGATACCCGGCTGGCCGGCGAGCTGGCGGGAGGATTGTTCGACCTCATGGCCTGGATCAGCGTGGTCTGCGGCCTGCTGCTCATGGCGGCGGAGAACGGGTCCGGACGGCCACCCGGTATCCGCCGGCTGCGGCGCTGGCTGAGCGCCGTCATGATGGCGTGTCTGGCCGTCGGAGTGTGGGGTTTGCGGCCGTGGATGCAGGCGGCCCGGCTGGCGGACGGCAGCCCGGGCGAAGGTTTCGCCCTGTTGCACGGTCTGTCCGCCGTGCTCTATCTGGCCGCCAGCCTCAGCGGCATCCTGCTGGTCGCCAGCTCGGCGTTCCGGGTCAGCCCTTCGGCAGAGTGATCGCCGGTTTCTCCGGATCCGGACGATAGAGCAGGGCCACGTGACCGATGCGCTGGACCAGTAGCGCCTCGCAGGCCGAGCACATCTCGCTGATCATCCCGTCGCGGAGCTTCCGGTCATCCGCCCGCACGCGCACCTTGACCAGCTCGTGAGCCGTCAGCGAGCGGTCGAGTTCCTGGAGTACGGCCGGCGTGAGCCCTGCGTTGCCGGTCGCCACCAGCGGATGAAGCTGATGGCCGAGCTGGCGCAGGAACCGTCTCTGTTTCTGTCCGAGCGCGGGGAGTGGTGCGGCAGAGCCGGTCATATCTCGAGTGCCTGAGCAGTAGGCCATCAGTCGGGCGGCGGCGCGGATTCTAGCATGGGGAGCGTGCTATCTGATTAAATCCCCGGGCGATGGCGAAACGTAGCAAGAGCAGTGGCCGCTGGCTGGCCGAACACGAGTCTGACGACTACGTGAAGCGGGCCCGGACCGAGGGCTGGCGCTCCCGCGCCGTATTCAAGCTCGAGGAGATCGATAAACGGGACCGCCTGATCCGGCCCGGCATGGTGGTGGTCGATCTGGGTGCCGCCCCGGGTGCCTGGAGCCAGTATGCGCGGCATCGGGTCGGCCGCAAGGGTCGCGTCATCGCCCTGGACATCCTGCCGATGGATCCGCTGCCGGAGGTCGAATTCATCCAGGCGGATTTCGGTGAAGAAGCAGCGCTGGAGGCTCTCCGCGGGGCGCTGGGTGATGACAAGGTAGACCTTGTTTTGTCCGACATCGCCCCCAACATGAGTGGGGTGGCGGCCGTGGACCAGCCCAGATCCATGTATCTGGCGGAACTGGCCCTGGAATTCGCCCGCGAGGCCCTGCGTCCAGGTGGGGATTTTTTATGTAAGGTATTCCACGGTGAGGGGTTCGAGGCCTTTATGGCCGAGGCCCGCCGGAGTTTTTCCAGCGTCCGGACCCGGAAACCCGGCGCCTCGAGACCGCGCAGCCGTGAAGTTTATGTCCTGGCGAGAAACTACTTCGTATAGTAGTGTCTAACACCATTAACGGCCTCGGAACGGGGCCCACTCGAGGACCGACTTTTGAACGATCTGGCCAAAAACATCATTCTCTGGGTTGTGATCGCCGTGGTGCTGTTGAGCGTATTCAACAGTTTCGGCACGGGTCCGCGCACTGTCCAGGCGATCCCGTATTCCACCTTCCTGCAGCAGGTGCAGGATGGCCGGATCGAAGGGGTGGAGTTCGAGGGTGACAAGATCACCGGCGTCTATCGCAGCGGCGATCGGTTCACGACCTTCAGTCCTGAAACCGACAACAAGGCGCTGATCGGAGAGCTGCAGGACAACGGCGTGAGATTCGAGGCGCGTCCGCCGGAGCGCCAGTCGTTCCTGATGCAGCTGTTCATCTCCTCGTTCCCGATCCTGTTGCTGATCGGCGTCTGGATCTACTTCATGCGCCAGATGCAGGGTGGCGCCGGCGGTCGCGGCGCCATGTCCTTCGGCAAGAGCCGGGCGCGACTCCTGGGCGAGGACCAGGTCCACGTGACGTTCGCCGACGTGGCGGGTGTGGAAGAGGCCAAGGAGGAGGTGGTCGAGATCGTCGACTTCCTCAAGGATCCCGGGAAATTTCAGCGTCTGGGCGGCAAGATTCCCCGCGGCGTGCTGATGGTGGGATCACCAGGCACCGGTAAGACTCTTCTGGCGCGCGCGATCGCCGGTGAGGCCAAGGTGCCGTTCTTCACGATCTCCGGTTCCGACTTCGTCGAGATGTTCGTCGGCGTCGGCGCCTCCCGTGTCCGGGATATGTTCGAGCAGGCCAAGAAGCACGCGCCGTGCATTATCTTCATCGACGAGATCGACGCGGTCGGCCGACATCGCGGCGCCGGCCTGGGTGGCGGCCACGACGAGCGCGAGCAGACTCTCAACCAGTTGCTGGTGGAGATGGACGGCTTCGAGGGCAACGAGGGGGTGATCGTCATCGCTGCCACCAACCGTCCTGACGTGCTGGATCCGGCGCTGCTGCGCCCCGGCCGCTTCGATCGTCAGGTCGTCG
>CBDTYJ010000296.1:0-3516 GCA_965364575.1 uncultured Gammaproteobacteria bacterium | reverse complement strand
TCCTGATGGGCCTGCTCCTGGGCCCGATTGCGGTTCCTTTCGCCTTCTTCGCCAAACCGAAAGCGTCATCCTCCGGTGACGCCGATCGCGTCTAGTGCCACACGCCGAGTTGTTTTGCCGGCGGCGGCACGGCGACGGCTGCGTGATTCTGGCATCCGGGCAACCGTCTTCCGTCTGGCAATTCCGGGCACCGATTTTTGAATCGCCGAAATCCGATTCGCTGCCGGCATCGCCAGACTATTTGACATAACGCATCTCACGCGGGCGCTCCCCCAGCCAGTTCGGGCACTTATGAATCCGCGTTGACACGGCCAGAATCCCTGTGACACGCTTTCCTTCACTTGAAAAAGGCACACTCCTCGAAAGAGGGGGTCGCAAAGCCACCGGTCTACGGGTCTCGACCTACGACAGCGGGGTTGCCAGGGGGACACTCTCTTCCCGTGCACGTTTCCGTGCCACCCTTCCCTGCTGACCGTTTCGCCGTGACTCCGTCCGCGCTTTCCGGCACGTGCGCCTGATGGCGTCATCTGGCTGACGCCGGGCCGGCAATCCCGCCGGCTCCAGAACGCCGCCAGCGGGGAGCGTGTTATGTCCATCAACGAGTTCTTTATGATCACGCCGAGCCCGGTGCTGTCGGGCCTCATCTGGATGGTGCTGGCGATCGCCACCCTCTATCTGGCCCGGAGCACCGCCCATAAGGCGATCCACGTGGTTACGCACGGTCTGCACAACGCGCTGCGTATCGGCGCCAGGGGACTCAACCGTGCCGAAGCCAGGCTCTCGGAGCGCAACCGGGAAGTGCTGCTGGCGGCGGGCCGGGAGGCCAAGGAGCGCATCATCGAGCGGGAGTTCGACCGGGTCGGCGATGCCGTGCAAAAGGACCTGGCGGGCTATCCGGCCCTGAGCCGGGATCTGAGCGAGGCCATCACCCGGATCGACGAGGATCATCAGCAGGCGGTCGACGTGCCGCCGGATCCGCCAGGCTGGGTGCCGGCGGTCGAGGCGGTGGCGAATATCGAGGATCGCGGCAACCCCATGGTCGGTAACATCCTCAGCGAAATCCACAAGTCGCTGATGAAGGCCCACAAGCAGGCGCTCGAGCAGTATCGCCTTGTCAGCCACGAACGGCATGAGCGCCTGCGGGCGATGATGCCCCAGTGGCGCGTGATCCAGAAGACGCTCGGCACGGTGAACAAGACGGTGGACAGCCTGCTGCAGCGCTCCCGGACCATCGACCGGCACATGCGGGATTACGAGGAGATCGTCAAAGGCACCGACCGGGCGGTACAGCTGTTGTCCTCTTCCTCGCTGGTGCAGCTGTTCGTTTCGGCCCTGGTGCTGGCCGTGGCGGTTGGCGGCGCGGCCATCAACTTTACGCTGATCGCCCGGCCCATGGCCGAGATGGTGGGCGGCACCAGCTTTATCGCCGGCTTCCGCACGGCGGACATCGCCGCGCTGGTGATCATCATGGTGGAGATCTCCATGGGACTGTTCCTGATGGAGTCGCTGCGTATCACCCGGCTGTTCCCGGTCATCGGCGCCCTGCCGGACAAGGTCCGTGTCCGGATGATCTGGATCACACTGTTTATCCTCACGCTGCTGGCCAGCGTCGAGGCAGGGCTCGCCTATATGCGCGAGCTGCTGCTCCAGGACGAGCTGGCCACCGCCGCCCTGCTGCGGGGCGGAGACGGCGGCGTGCTGACCGGCAGTCACCTGTGGATCACCACCGCGGCGCAGATGGGGATGGGTTTCATCCTGCCGTTCGCACTGGTGTTCGTGGCCATCCCGCTGGAGACCTTCGTCCACTCCCTGCGCACGGCCCTGGGCATCGTCGGCATCGCCCTGGTGCGCGTGCTGTCCCTGGCAATGCGGGTGCTGGGTAATGTCTTCCGGCACCTGGGCACGCTGCTGCAGCGGACCTATGACCTGCTGATCTTCATGCCCCTGTGGATGGAGGAGCGCATGGAGCGCAAGGCGGCGGCCAAAGGCTCGGATTCCGACGGCTTCAGAGAGGTGACGTCATGAACAGGATCATGCCGCTTATCGGGTTGGTCATCGGCCTAGGTGGCTGCAGCGATAACGCGCCGCGTAACGTCGGCGCTTACCTGCTGCTGGATACCTCGGGCACATACAGCGAGGAGCTGGACAAGGCCGCCAATGTCATCACCTACACCTTGTCCGAGCTGGGGCCGTCCGATTCCTTTGCGGTCGCCCGCATCGACACCGGCAGCTTCAGCGAGAAGGACATCATCGCCAAGGTCACCTTCGACGACCGGCCCAGCACCGTGAACAGCCAGAAGCGGCAGTTCAACGAGCGGGTGCAGCGTTTCGTCAAGATCGTGCGCCCGGCCGCCAATACGGACATTACCGGCGGGCTGCTCCAGGCCATCGAATTCCTGGATGAGAAGGCGCCGGGACGCAAAGTGATCTTCATCTTCTCGGATCTGAAGGAAGACCTGCTCGAGGGATACGTGCGCAATCTGGACCTGCCGCTGGACGGCTTCGAGGTGGTGGCGCTCAATGTCACCAAGCTGCGTACGGACAACGTGGACCCGCGCGAGTATCTCAGCCGCCTGGACCAGTGGCGGGCACGCGTCGAGGCAGGGGGCGGCAGCTGGCGCGTGATCAACGACCTGGATCGATTGGAGAATCTGCTGGAGTCATAGGAATCGGGAGGCCCTGCGCCTTTTGGGGTCGGGGACCGCTGTTTCCGCGTCTGGAACCAGCGGGTCCCCGGCCCTTTTTTGTGAGCCCTCGCTGACGAGCCTGTAATAACGCGCCCTGCCGGGCGGTCTTTCTCACCATCAGCACTGCTGCAGGTCGGACCATGAAACCCGGCGTCTTTCTTCTTTGCGCCCTCGCCACGTCGGTCGCCGGTGCCGGGTCCGACCCGGACACCGCGTCCACGCGATTCGAAAGCGGCCCCGGGCGCGTCGCGCTGCTGGAACTCTATACGTCCGAGGGCTGCAGCAGCTGCCCGCCGGCGGATCGATGGCTCAGGGAGCTGAAGTCCGACCCCCGCTTATGGAAAGACTTCGTGCCGGTGGCGTTCCACGTGGACTACTGGGACTACATCGGCTGGAAGGATCGCTTCGCCCGGCCGGCGTTCAGCCAGCGACAAAGGCGCTACGCGGCAGACGGACGGGCGAGCACGGTCTACACCCCCGGGTTTTTTCAGAATGGCGAAGAATGGCGCGGCTGGTTCCGTGGCAACGCGCCGAGGTTCGACGCAGCGCCCGCAGGTGTATTGAGTCTCACCCGGCACGGCGATCGGGTATCCGTCCGATTTGAACCCCATGACCACAAACACGGCGATCTCGACCTGCGGATCGCGATACTCGGCATGGACCTGGAGACCGTAGTCCGCGCGGGAGAGAATCGCGGCAGGACGCTCCGCCATGATTTTGTCGTGCTGGACCTGATCTCCCGTCCGCTGACCAAAGAGGACGACGGATACTCGGCCAGCGCGGCCCTGCCAGCTCTCGCCGAAGGCCCGGCCCGGCAGGCGCTGGTGGC
>CBDTYJ010000295.1:0-3520 GCA_965364575.1 uncultured Gammaproteobacteria bacterium | reverse complement strand
GAACAGATCGGCGGGTTTCCGGGCGGCCGGCGGGGCGAGCCGGCCGTAGGCGGCTCCGGCATAGGCAAAAGCCCGGCATGCGGGCTGCTCGAGGGCATCCAGCCATCGATCCATCGATTGCACATCCGCACCGGTGGCGGCCGCAGACGCCCAGCAGAGTTCGCCGCCGTATCGGGCCGGCACTTTGTCCATGAGTCCGGCCGGATCCGGCAGTACATTCCGGGCAGCGAGCGCCTGCAGCACAGCGCCGACGGCTTGCTCACGGACGTCATCCCGTTTGAGCGCAACGGCCAGCTCGATGGCGGCGGCCTGCTCGCCCTGGGCGATCAACGCCTCGGCGACGGCCGGCGTGGCCACTTCGCGCAGGTGTTTTTGTTCGATCTCCCCAAGCAGGCGGGCGGCTTCGAGACCCGCGCCATTCCTGGCCACCGCTTCGGTCACCTGGGCCAGAGCATGGGCACGGGCGTCGCGGCCAGTGTCCGGGTCGATACCGGTCGGCAGGGCACGGGCCGCCTGTTCGGCGGCACCGGGCTCGCCCGCTTCCAGCGTGAACGTAACGATAGCCTCGTAGGCCGCGCCGCCATCGCCCGCGGCCATGGACCGTGCGGCGGTTCCCATGGCACCGTCCAGGTCCCCGACACGGCACTGCATCGTGACCAGTCCGGCCCAGACAGTCTGGCGCTGGCGGCGGGGTTTTTCCCCGGCCGATCCCAGGCTCTCCTCGGCCGCCGCGACCAGGCGGCGATAGGCGTCCTGATCTGTCCTCGACGCCACGGCGGCGGCAGCCGTGAGTCCCGAAGCGCGCCCGAGCGGATCCTCGATCTCTTCGGCCTCGGCGAGTGCTTGTCCGGTATCCCCGGCCCGCACCCAGGCCTCGATCACCGCGGCGGCGGCCTGGGTCTGCAGGCGCCGGGCATCCTGAGGCTCAGCGGGGATCTTCCCGGCCCAGGCCGTGGCGGTATCCGGGTCACCCGCCCTGGCGTAGTAACTGGCCAGCAGCTGGTAAGCCAGCCAGCGCGTGGAACCGTCCGGGATTTTTTCGGCCGATTCGGCGGCGAGACCGGCGAGGCGGTCGGCCTCTTGTCTTTCACCATCATCGAGCTTGCGCCGCGCGTATTGATGGAACCGTTCGCTGCGCCGCCAGGGGCTCTCGATGGCCAGATAACGGGCCTCGAGCCACGCGTCCCGGTCCAGTCGGATCGCGGCCTGTTCCCAGGTGGCTGCCTGGTAGAGCTCGGCAGCATCGAAGATCGCAGCCGCACGCGTCGTCTGTCCGCCCTCCGCCAGCACGAAGGCGAGCGTGGCGTCCAGCCTGTCCCGGGCCACGGGATCTTCCACCAGCGCCGTAAGCCGGGTGGCGGTCGTCAGGTCTCCCGACAGCAGTGCGTGACTCATCGCGTACTGGGCCAGCTCGGCGGTCTCCCGGGCCGACAGCACCTCGAGTTCGAGCAGGCCCGTGACGGTGTCGAGATCCTGCTCCGCGATGAGCCGTCGGCCGAGCATGGCGACGGCCTGGTTGCGATCGGCCTCGGGTTCGATGGCCTCGATAAGCTCCCGGGCGGCATCCGTCCGGCCGGCCTGTAGCAGGCCTCGGGCGATGCCCGCATCCCGCAGGGCCGACTGCCTGGCGGTGAGATCGATCGATGCTCGCGCCCCGGTCTGATCAGTTATCGCCAGCGCGGTGCCGAGCTGAAGCCAGGCCGCGTCGACACCCACGGCCGGATCGAGTCCGGCCACGTAGCCGTATGCGTCGTCGATACGCCCGCTCTCGGTGAGCACCGCCAGGAGGCTGGCGTGGATCTCGTCTACATCGAGACTCACCAACAGCATCCGCACCATGCCGTCGCCGCCGCTGGACCACTCGGGCTGTGACTCGCCGGCATAGGGAAGACGCGAACGGGTATTTTCGATATCGCCCAGCAGTGCATAGGCGCGAGCCTGGGCGAGACGGAGCCGGGTTATCCCATAGCTGGCATAGACGCCGGACGGCTGCAGCCCCGCTGCGGATGCCTCGCTCTGCGCCAGCCAGCGTTCCGGATTCGCGTGCTCGCTCCCGGCCATCGACGCCGACGCAGCGCCGAGGGCGAGGCTCAGTAGCGCGAGGATGGCCGGTGGCGTCCGTGTCTTGATCATGGTGATCGGATAGCCCGGCTAGCCACCGGGGAACTGGATGTGGGTGGGGGTGCGGGACTTCGGATGCTCGGGCCGGGTCAGGCTGATCACTCGATCGATGCTGCAGTCCTCCTCCACCGTGCCCACCAGCGTCATACGCACATTGCCCCAGTTCATGTAGTCGTCGCTCTGCTCCGGAAAGTAGTGGGAGGCGACCGGTACCAGCACCCGCGAGCGGGAAAATTTCGGCAGCGGCTCAGTGACGAACGGGACCGGGCCGGAGACGGTCTCGATGGTCAGCAGGGAAACCTCGTTGTAGCCGCTGTTGTCCGGGTCCGGAGCGAAGGCGAAGTTCATTGCCCGGATGTCCGGGCCGGCGATAGTGAGCTTCTCACCGTCGTAGGAGAACACCCGCAGCGTGGTGTCATCGACCACCTCCTGGTGATCGGGGCCCACTTTCAGAGCGTTGCCGATGACCGTGGTGTTCGGGGTGCCGCGCCGATACCGGAACGACCAGTCGGTCCACTTGCAGGTCTCGCCGTGGTCGTAGGTGACCAGGATCTCGTTGGGCGCCAACGGCGGCTCCGAGCAGGCGCTGAGCGCCAGCGTCATCAACGCCGCCGTCCCGAACAAGCCGGGGTGTCGGACGGGCCGGAGACGGGGATGTCGGGCGTCTTTTATCGAAGTCATGTCGGGTCTCCCTGGCGGGTCTGACGGTGGCTGCGACATTACATAACATCCGCGCCGGAGCGGCGCACGGAACCAGGTCGCAGTTGGCAATGAGAGCGGAAGCTGGCCTGTTTCGCTCGCTGATCGAGACAAAACAGGGACATAGACTGTTTCTTCTGCCCGGGGGTCGAACTGCGCCGCACACTTTCCTGAACCGCAAGGTCTTTTTGCGTGTCCAGACCTGCGGTTCAGCATCCATCCCGTCTTGACTGGGACGAACGGCACCGGCCGGTCAGTACTTTAATGATCGACTAGGCTTTATATGACCCGGCCGCCTGGGCGCGGGTCAGTGTTGGCGGGCGCGCGCCTCCCGTGCTCCGCGTGTTTGCAGCGCCCGCCGCCGATGGACGAGTCGGCGCGGGATCTCAAGCACCGTGCCGGGCCATGCAGTCAGATGCACTTGATGGAGAAAGAACGGCCGGGGGACGCGGCGGGCCACGAGAGTTGGCCAGGTCCGCGTCGATCGAGGGAGCGATGGCCGACCGCTGCCGAGCGGGGCCGCTTCCGGTCCGGCCACGCGTCGCCCTGGAGGCTCCTATGAAATCCGCGCATCCGATCCGGGCCGGTTTCCTGGCCCTTGGTTTTATTGTTTCCCTGGGTGGTCTTCAGGCCCAACCCGAGCCGGACGCCGATGCGGACCGCCCGATCGTGAAGCGCGCGGTCCTGATCGGCATCGACG
>CBDTYJ010000294.1:0-3540 GCA_965364575.1 uncultured Gammaproteobacteria bacterium | reverse complement strand
GGCAGATTGCGGATCAGGATGGTCGATGTCATGGATGCTCCCCCTGCGACGCCTAATCCTAGAATAGCGCAGCCCGCACCAGGCGCGTAGAGCTCAGCCGCCGGCGTCCGGTAACAGCTGGAAGATGCCGACCGAGGCGGCGATCAGCCATTGGGCAGGATAATAGGTGCCGAGGATGATGCCCTGGGCGGCCGGGAAGCGGCGGTGGAACCGGGCATAGCCCAAAACTGCATCCGAGATCAGGAACAACAAAGCCCCGATAAGCAGCGCCAGCCGACCGGTATCGGGCGCTGCCTGCCAGACTGACGCCGCCGCCGCCACCATCAACACGATGGCAGCGATGTATGTCAGCACCGCGGGCCTCAGGCGACCGGACCGGGACCACAGCACCCTGGCCATGATGGCGCCGGGCACGGCGGCCAGCAGCAGCGCTGGCCACCAGAGCCCGCCGGCCAGCCGGTTGAAAGCGGTGGCATAGACCAGATGGGCGAGCAGGAACGCAACCAGCCCCGCCAGGAATCGCGCCGGTCGCAACATCAGACAGATGTCGCCCACCAGTGACAGCGTCAGCCCTGCAATGACGCCCTGACGGAAAGCCGGATCAGCCGGTCCGGGCAGCAGCACCAGGAGGATGAAGCAGATCAGGGCCGCCGGCTTCAACCAGTACGTCAGGGTCCAGGCGCGGCGGTAGTCGGCCACGATATGCCCGAGTCCCAGCGCAAGCCCCATCAACGAGAGGGTGGTGCTCAATCGTCCTTGCCGCGCAAGGCCGGCGGCTGTGCCCCTTCCGACCAGCTGCGAAGATGCAGGTCCCGCTGCGGGAACGGGATTTCGATGTTGTTCTCGCGGAAGGCCTTGTCAATGGCGAAATTCAGATCGCTGGTCACATCGAACCGCTGCCGGATCTGTCGGATCCAGACCCGCAGTTCGAAGTCCAGCGAGCTGTCGCCGAAGCCCATGAACAGTGCCTTCGGCTTGGGCGCACTGACGCCGTCCGTGAGCACCTGGGGATGCTCGTTGGCGACATCGACCAGCACTTCCCTGACTTTCTCCGTATCGGAGCCGTAAGCCACCCCGACGGTGATGAGCAGGCGGCCGTGGGGATCGTGCAGGACCCAGTTGGTCACCTGCTGGGAGACCAGCTCGGAGTTCGGGACGATCACGTTCTGGCGATCCAGCGTCTCGATCTCGGTTGAGCGGATGCTGATCTGCTTGACGGTGCCCTCGACCATGCCCACGGTGACGAAATCGCCGGATTTGATCGGCCGTTCGAACAACAGGATCAGACCGGAGACGAAGTTGTTGACGATGTTCTGCAGACCGAAACCGATACCGACCGACAGCGCACCGGCGACGATGGCGAGGCCTGCGAAGCTGATGCCGGTGAGTTTCAGGCCGATGAGAGCGGCGAGGACGAAGCCCACATAACCGGTGATCTTGAGCAGGGCGTCGCGAGCGCCCCGGTCCATCCGCGTCTGGCTGATATAGCGGCGCTGCACCGACTGCTTCACCCAGCCGGTGGCGATCAGTATGCCGACAAAAGCGACCAGGCCGTAGACGATGTGTATCGGGACGATCTTGATCGTGCCGACCTCGATGCCGTCGAGGATGGCCTCGGTCACGTATTCCGGGAACTGTCCGGAGTTGTCCCAGGCGTTGGCCACGACGTAGAAGAACGTGACCCACAGGATCAGATCGAGGGCCAGGTTATAGAGTCCCAGCCCGGATTGCGGATCCGACGGCGAGAGCCCCAGCCAGGAGCGGACCCGGTAGGACATGGGTGTGCCGCCCTTGGAGATGGCCGCCACCGAGGAGCCGCTCATCCACAGCAGCAGCCACAGCAGGAAAGCCGCAAACAGCGTGGTCAACACTCCACGCAGGAGATAGTTGCCGAAATTGTAATAACCGATGAGATCGGCGCCGGCCGAGGTCAGGAGTGCCACAGTGACCAATAATCTGAAGATGCGGAACCGGTTGCGGAGCCCGGCGACGCGCCGCGCCATCAAGACGATAGAGAGCAGGGCGCCCGCCAGCCCCAGGCTCAGCAGGACGAAAACGAACAACAGATCCGGCGACGGCGGATCGTCCAGCCAGTCCGGACCCAGGAGGACGAATCCGGTCACGATGATCAGCAGGCTGGCCCGCATGCGGCCCCGGAGGACGGGCACGTGTTCCAGCATGCCCTTGATCATGGTCGCCGGAGACAGCCGGTTGGTGCTCCAGCGGATCAGCACGACGCCGACACCGAACAGCAGGGGACTCAGAGCGACGCGGAAAGCGAAGAGTTCGGTGCTGGGGTCGCTGGCCGCGGCATAGACGACCAGCGCGATCGCCCCGCCGACGGCCAGCAGCGGCGCGTTCTCCGCGGGCGGGCGCAACAGCAGATGACGCAGCTGTGGCGGCCCTTCTTCGAACTTGTTGCGCGCCGCCCAATCCCGGAACTGTCTGCGCAGATTGGCGCCGATCAGAAATCCGAGGGCGCCAAGGATCACCACTACGATCATGGTATTGGTGGCGGAGAGGTCAAAGCGGCTCTGCCATCCGGCACCCAGTTCGACCGGATCAGGCAGATACCGGAGCCCTTCCAGCGCGCTGCCGAGTTCGGTAAGGAGAGAGGGCCCGCGGCTCCACATGCGCTGGGCGGAGATGCGATTGAGGGCCGCCTCCACTTCACCGATCAGACCCTGGGCACGAACCACCAGCAGCTCACAATTCGAGCGGGAGGCGGAAACCTGCGCCAGTTCCTCGGATACTTTCTTGCGCTGCTCCCAGATGTCGATCTCTTCATCCGGGACCGGCTCGCCGAGGATCTCCAGCTCTGACTTGAGGCTTTCGACCTGCGGCGCGGTGCGGGCGGCGCAGGCCTCGCCGATCGCCTGATAACTCTGGGCCGCGGTCCTCAGAGCCAGCAGATCGGCCTCGTCCCGATCGTCCGTGGAATCGGTGATCGACAACAGCTCCTGCTCGAGCTGATCCAGCTTGGCGATCGCGTCGACGGGTTTCAGCCCTTCAGGCGGTGTCTGCCCCATGGCCAGCGGGACCCAGATCAGGATCAGCAGCAGGACAGCGAAGGGGGATGACGCGCGCAAGGAGTTCTCTCTTTTCACCGGCCGATCAGTGCGATACGGCAGTATAAACTGCGCTCCCGTTGACTACTAAGAAATAGCGCACGTTCTTGCGGGCGCGGCGCCGGCGCGGGAGAATGCCGCCAATTCGTCCCCCGTTTCGTGGAGAGGTGGCAGAGTGGTCGAATGCACCGGTCTTGAAAACCGGCAGCGGGTAACTCCCGCTCGAGGGTTCGAATCCCTCCCTCTCCGCCAAATCGAAAAGGCCCCCGCGAGGGGCCTTTTTGATTTGTTGGGGTAGGGCGGTTTTGATGAGAACCCTTCGGTTCGACCCGCAGCCGGCGCAGCCGGCGGAGGGAACGCGGAGCGGCCGCAGGCCGTGAGCGGCCCCCTCGAGGGGTGAGCCGCGCAGCGGCGAATAATCCCTCCCTCTCCGCCAAATCGAAAAGGCCCCCGCGAGGGGCCTTTTTGATTT
>CBDTYJ010000293.1:0-3541 GCA_965364575.1 uncultured Gammaproteobacteria bacterium | reverse complement strand
GACACGGTGGAGGAAGACGAGATCCACGAACAGGATCGCTCGTTTTGATCTCCTCGGCAGTCGCCCTGCAGCTGCCGGCTCTCCAGGTCGCGCTGCCGCTGATCTCCGCGCCCCTGGGCTTGTTGCTGCGTCGGCACCGACTGGTCTGGGCGCTGTCCGTCGCGGTCTGCTGGATGAGTCTCGCTATCGCCTGGCTGCTCCTTCAGCAGGTGCTGGCCCAGGGGCCGATCAGCTACGCCATGGGCGGATGGGCCGCACCCTGGGGCATCGAATACCGTATCGATACTGTCAACGCCTTTGTGGCCCTGGTCGTCACCGGTATCGCCTCGGTCGTCGTACCCTACGCGCGCCGCAGCGTCGAGCGGGAAATCGACGAGGGCCGCATCACCTATTTTTACGTCCTGCTGCTGCTGTGTTTCACCGGGCTGCTGGGCATGACCGTCACCGGCGACGCGTTCAACCTTTTCGTGTTCCTGGAAATCTCCTCGCTCTCCACCTACGCCCTGATCAGCCTCGGCCGTGACCGCCGGGCCCTCACCGCGGCTTTCCAGTATCTGATCATGGGCACCATCGGCGGCACCTTCGTGCTCATCGGCATCGGCTTCCTCTACGTCGTGACCGGCACTCTGAATATGGCGGACCTGGCGGAGCGACTCCCCGACGTCACCCGGACGCGGACCCTGCACACGGCTTTCGCATTTCTCGCCGTGGGGATCGGCCTGAAGCTGGCCATGTTCCCGATGCATCTTTGGCTGCCCAACGCCTATGCCTACGCGCCCAGCGCCGCCGCCGCGTTCGTCGCGGCGACCTCCACCAAAGTGGCGGTCTACGCCCTGTTCCGCTTCGTCTTCTCGGTGTTCGGGGCCGGCATCGCCTTCGAGGATCTGCCGTTCGACACCATCGCCGACATCCTTGGCGTCATGGCCATCCTCAGCGCCAGCGTGGTGGCGATGTTCCAGCAAAACATCAAGCGCATGCTCGCCTACTCCAGCGTGGCTCAGATCGGATACATACTGGTCGGCCTCAGTCTCGGCACCGCCGCAGGCGTGCAGGCCAGCCTGCTCCATGTCTTCAACCATGCGCTGATGAAAGGCGCCCTGTTCATGGCGATGGGTTGTTTCCTCTACAGCCTCGGCTCGGTCCAGCTGGCGGACCTGCGCGGCGTGGCGCGGCGTATGCCCTGGACGTTCGGGGCCTTCATGGTCAGCGGTCTGAGCCTGGTCGGCGTGCCGTTGACGGTCGGGTTTATCAGCAAGTGGTACCTGGTGGCGGCCACCTTGGAGCAGGGCTTGTGGGTGCTGACCGTGCTGGTCCTCGCCGGCTCGCTGCTGGCCCTGGTCTATGTCTGGCGCGTGGTGGAGGCCGCCTGGTTCGGGCCGCCCTCGCCCCGGGCGGCCGACTGCAGCGAAGCGCCGCCCTCGATGCTGATCGCCACCTGGGTGCTGGTGGGCGCCAACATCTTTTTCGGGATCAACACCGATCTGACCGCGGGCGTGGCCGGCCTCGCAGCCGAGGCGCTGATGGAAGGGCTCCGATGAGTGCTCAGGAGGCGATGCTGCTGGCGCTCGGGCTGCCATGGCTGGCGGCTCTCTTCATCCTGCTGCTCGACCGCGCGCCCAATCTCCGCGAGGCGGTGACCCTGGCGACGGCGGCCACCGTGCTGGTCTGCGTCCTCAGCCTCTTGCCGGCGGCGATGGCCGGCGGCGCCGCATCGCTGAAGCTCGTCGATCTGATGCCGGGGCTGAGCCTGTCGCTGACGCTGGAGCCGCTGGGGATGATCTTCGCGCTGGTGGCCGGCGTGCTGTGGCTGGTGACCTCGATCTACTCCATCGGCTATATGCGCGGTCATCACGAGAAGAACCAGACCCGCTTCTATGCCGCCTTCGCTATCGCGATCTCGTGCGCACTCGGGGTAGCTTTCGCCGGCAACATGCTTACCCTGTTCGTCGCCTATGAGCTGTTGAGCCTGTCCACTTATCCTCTCGTCACCCACGCGGGAACGGAAGAGGCCCGCCGGGCCGGCCGGCTCTATCTGGGCATCCTCATGGGCACTTCCATCGGCTTCCAGCTGCTGGCCATCCTCTGGACCTGGCATCTCACCGGGACCCTGGATTTCACCGACGGCGGCATCATCGCGCCCCATCTTCAGGGCCCCCTGGTGTCCGTGCTGCTGGCCCTTTACGTATTCGGCATCGGCAAGGCCGCGGTCATGCCCTTCCACCGCTGGCTGCCAGCAGCAATGGTCGCGCCGACGCCGGTCAGCGCGCTGCTGCACGCGGTCGCGGTGGTGAAGTCCGGCGTGTTCGCCATCCTCAAGATCTGCGTCTACCTGTTCGGGCTCGACTTCCTCAGCAACACCGGCGCCGCCGATTGGCTGCTGTATTTTGCCGGCGCCACCATTCTGCTGGGGTCGCTGGTCGCCATGAGCAAGGACAACCTGAAAGCGCGGCTGGCCTATTCCACCATCAGCCAGCTGTCCTACATCGTGGCCGGGGCCCTGCTGGCCAGCAGTCTGGCGGTCACCGGCGCGGGACTGCATATCGCCATGCACGCTTTCGGCAAGATCACACTGTTCTTCTGCGCCGGCGCCATCCTGGTCGCGGCCCACAAGACCGAGGTCAGCGAATTCGACGGACTCGGCCGCGCCATGCCCGTGACCATGGGCGCCTTCCTTATCGGCAGCATCACTATCATCGGTCTGCCGCCGACCGGTGGCACCTGGAGCAAGCTATATCTCGCACTCGGGTCGCTGGAGGCAGGCCAGACCTGGATGCTGGCGGTGTTGATGATCAGCTCCGTGTTGAGCCTCAGCTATCTGCTGCCGATCCCGATCCGCGCCTTCTTCGCCAAGCCGCCGGTGGACGCGCCGGCCGGCATCCGTGAAGCCCCCTGGCCTTGCCTGATCGCCATCGGCTTCACCAGCGCCGGCTGCGTGATGCTTTTCGTGTGGCCGGATCTGTTCTTTGAACTGGCGCGCCGCATAGCCCCGACCGGACCATGAGCCCCGTCAGACAGGAAACAGAGTCATGAGCGGACCCAAAGACGACCAGCGGTACCTGGACAAGCCCGAAAACGTGCGCCGCTTGTGGCGCGGCTTCGTCGTCGCCTGCGCATCGGCGGCCGCGCTGGACCTTCTCGGCCTGCTCGAGTTCCTGTATCACCGTCATAGCAGTTTCTTCGTCGAGGGCCTGCCCGGTTTCTATGCGGCCTGGGGTTTCGTCGGCATCAGCCTCCTGATCGTGGTGGCCAAAGCCCTGCGCCGGCTGATCATGCGCCCGGAGGATTACTATGACGGCGATTGAGCTGCCGCCGTTCCTCCTGTTCCTGATCGCCGCGCCGCTGGTGGCCGTGACCCGCGGCCGTCTGCGGTCGGCGCTCATGCTGGCCACGCCCCTGATCAGCGCCCTGTTCCTGATCGATCTGAGTCCGGGGACAATCGTGCGGCTCGAGATCCTGGGCTTCGAACTCACGCCGGTGCGCGTCGATCGCCTCAGCCTGTTGTTCGGCTACCTTTTCCACCTTGGAGCGCTGATCGGCATCA
>CBDTYJ010000292.1:0-3543 GCA_965364575.1 uncultured Gammaproteobacteria bacterium | reverse complement strand
CCATCAGGCGATTGCTTTCTCTCGCCTGGTACCACTGACCCGTAAACCAGAAGCTGATCAGGGTCAAAATGACCGCGGCCGCGGCGCCGAACACGAGCCAGGACGCCCGCACCGGCCGTCCCGCTGGCGTGATTTCACTCTGTCGTCCTGGCATCAGCCTCGGCCCTGGCGGTGGGCTGCGCCGGGCGCAAAGCCGGTCCGGCGACGGAAGGCCCGGTTGAAACTGCTTTCATCCCGAGATCAAAGATACGGGCCACCTCGCTCAGGGGCAATTCCGGATTCCGCCATGACCTTCTCGACGGACCGGAGCCCTGTCGCCAGCGCCTTAGGCGCGAATCCGGTATCGACTCGGTCATCGTTGAAACCCGTTCGACTCCTGCAAATCTTACTTTTCCGTCTGGCCTCGGGCGCGCTCGCTATCGGGCCGGGGACGAGCGCCGCAAAATATATCGCTGTTCCATCGGTGTCATCGGGGCGAAACACGTTCGGAGACAGGCGACTGTCTCAGGAGTGTGAACGTGTTCGGTGCATCGGGGTTGCCTGCCGGTGGCGAATCGGGAACGACTTCCTTGATGCCGTCACCCATTCAGCCCCGGGGGACGGCGCTTCCACCGCCCGGCGCTCGACCTGGTAGCCTCCGCTCGGTATGTTTCGGGAAAGTCCGTCGTGCTGTTCCCGACGATGGCTTACTCTGCGATCTGAGGCAAAATGGTGACGGCCGCTTGGTGCCACGGCCGTCACAAGCAGATCATGCGCATAGCCAAACTTCTTCTCATCATCGTCGGCCTGCTCGCTGTGGCCGCGGCCGGTCTCCTGGTCGCCGCTCGGTATGTGGACTGGAACGCCTACCGCCCGGAATTGACCCGGCTGGTCAAGGACGCCACGGGCAGGGAGCTGACCATCAACGGCGATCTCGAGCTGCGGCTCTGGCCCACGCCGCGTGTCTCGGCCGCTGGCCTGAGTCTGGCAAACGCATCCTGGGGCAATCAGAGGGCGATGATCGAGGCGCAGAGTCTGGTTCTCACGATCGTGCCCCGAGCGCTGCTGGCGCGAGAGATCCGGCTGCGCAGCATCACTCTGGGGCAGGCGAAGCTCCTGCTGGAATCGGATGCCCGGGGGCGGGGCAATTGGGAATTCAAGGCGTCGGCTGACGGCGACGCATCGGTGAGCTTGTTCGACGACTTGAGCCGGGTCGAGATCGATGGTCTGAGCGTGACCTGGCATCCTCACGGTGAGACGGCCCGGGGCTTCACGATCGACCGCGCGCGGCTCAGCAAGCCATTGATCGGAGAGGGTGTGGATTTCGACGCCAGCGGTTCGGCGGATGGCGAGTCGGTCACCCTCAGGGGCAGGCTGGATTCCCTGACCGACTTTTTGAGCGGAAAAGGTCTCAGCGGCAGGATCAGGCGCAGTTCGCCGGAGCTGGAGATCGATCTGGACGGCCAGTTCGGGCGTCTTCCTGCGCTAGACGGACTGGATATCTCGGTGGAGGCCCGGGGCACCAAATGGCCGGTGTTGGCGCAGATGGCAGGATTCCCCACCGGCGAGACGCCGCCATGGAAGATCCGACTGAAACTCGAGGGCGCGCCGGGCAGGCTGTCGATCAGGAACATGCAAACGGAGCTTGCCGACGACGATATCGCCGGGGACTTCGACATCGTTCTCGACCGCAACCGGCCGAAGGTCGAAGGGAAATTCCAATCCCGGGGACTGGACCTGACCCATCTCGACAGATGGTGGTCCGGCGAGACGGCGACGGCCGACGTGCCGGAGCCTGCCGACGGCAAACTCTTTAGCGATCAGCCGGTCCGGGTCAAGTGGATGGGGCAGATGGATCTGGATGTCGAGTTGTCAGCGGACAGACTGGTGACTGAAGACCTGGAGCTGGATAAAGCCGACGTTTCGGTCAAGCTGATGGATGGCAGGCTCGTGGCATCCGCCGACGCGCAGGCGTTCGGTGGTCATGCGACCGCGCATCTCGATGCACAGCCGATCGGAGAGGCGCTGCAGTACAAGCACCGGCTGAGCTTGCGCGGCGCGGATGCCGGGCGCATCACCGGACGCTGGTCGGATCCGCCGCTGATGGAGGCCAGGGCAAATCTGGACTACGACATATCCGGGACCGGGCGAAGCGTGGCCGAATACTGGGCCAACGCCTCGGGTTCGCTCAGGCTGGTCGTTGGCAAAGGCACGATACGCGCCGCAGCGGCGGAGCGGGCGGTGCGCGGTCTGGTCGCCAGGTTTTTCCTGTCCGTGGCGTCCCAAGCCGCGGAAGAAGATCAGGCGGCACTGAATTGCCTTGCCAGTACGGTGACCATCACCGACGGCGTCGCGAATTTCGATGTGCTGGTACTCGATACGGGCAATTCGACTCTGGTCGGGACCGGTACGGCGGATATGCGCAATGAAACCTGGGATGTGAAAATCAAGCCGAAACCGAAACGCGCGACCCTCAATGCCGCGACCTCGATTCTGGTGACCGGGCCGTTTAACGATCCGGCTGTCACCCTCGACAAAGTCGGGGTGCTGAAGAAGCTGGCCGGCGCCGCCAGCCTGTTCGTGTTTCCGCCGGCCGCGGTAGCCGGACTGGGTGAGCTGGGTTCGGGAGACAACGTGTGCATCAGACTGATCGAGGGTGGCGGGGCGGAGTAATCACGAACACGCTGCCGGCGCTTCGTGTTCCACGCGCTCGAGGAAGAGGGGTCTGGCATCTCTTCCCGTGGACTCCGAATCCGCCCCCTGTCACGGCCTTTCCGTCGGACGTGGGCGAAACCCCGTGAGCCCCATCGAGTAGCAAAGAGAGCACGACATGTACGAAAGCCTCGCCCTGATCGCCGGATTCGCGCTGCTCTACAGTTTCGCCGCCGGTGGCATCGACCGGACCTGGATTTCCGGGCCCATCGTATTTACCGCATTCGGCCTGCTGATCGGTCCCACAGGATTCCATCTGCTGTCTTTCGATACCGACAGGGAAGGGTTGAAGACGCTGGCGGAACTGACCCTGGCGATGGTCTTGTTCAGCGACGCGGCCGGCTCCAACCTGAAAGTCCTGCGCAAGACCGCGTGGTTGCCGATGCGGCTCCTGCTGATCGGTCTGCCGTTGACCATCGCATTGGGTTACGTCGTCGCAACGCTGCTCAGCGTGCAATTGTCGGTGTTCGAACTGGCGCTGGTGGCCACCATGCTGGCGCCGACCGATGCCGCGCTCGGGCAGGCGGTGGTGACCAACAAGGCGGTCCCCGATGACGTCCGTCAGGGTCTCAACGTGGAAAGCGGTCTCAATGACGGCATCTGCGTACCGGTCCTGTTGCTGTTCCTGGCGCTGGCCCAGAATGTGGATCACGAGGGTGGGCCGTGGGGTCTGGCGCTGCACCTGCTGGCCGAGGAAGTCGGTATCGGCGTGTTGGTCGGGGGTGTGCTGACCACCGTCGCCGTGCAGTGTCTGAAGTTCGCAGCCGGACGCCAGTGGCTCACGGCGATCTGGAATCAGGTCCCGGTGGTGGCGCTTGCCCTGACCTGTTTCGCCACCGCGCAAGCGCTGGG
>CBDTYJ010000291.1:0-3551 GCA_965364575.1 uncultured Gammaproteobacteria bacterium | reverse complement strand
CGATGCCCTTCGAGTGAGGTGTTCGGCTCGGCGTCATGGGCGCGGATACGACAAAGCCCCTCCGAAGAGGGGCCTTGCCGGCTTTGTGAGGTCGGCAGGCCGACCTGCAAGTTAAGCTATTTGGCCATGAACAACAGCGACTCGGTGTCCTGGGTTGCGCCGCCATAGGCGCCGAAGCCCCGGTCACCGTTGGTGTTCAGCATGATGCCGAGCTCGTCCGTGTTGCCCGGGAACAAGCCGAAGTCGAACACGTCCATGGTGCCGCCGGATTTGCCCGCAAGATCGGTGGGCAGTGCAAAGTAGCGCTCGCCCAGTGGCGTCACGGTCAGACCGCCGACAAAATCACCCGGACCACCGAAATAGAAGTCCTGGGTGAACACCGACATGTTCACATTCGTGTTGAGCAAGTCGGTGCCCGTCAGCCCCACCTGCTCGCCGCAGATGTAGAGGACGGTATTGCCCGTGTTCATGGAGTGCTCGGCAAAGAAGAACGCCGTAGCAGCCCCGGTCGCCAGGTCCTGCGCGAAGGTCGCCTGTCGACCGTCGCTGACGGCATTGCTGAATGACAGGTCGAAATTGAACACGACATAGTCATCGATGCCGTCCTGGTCGGTATCCAGGAGCACGTTGTGGACCACCGGTACCAGGTGCGTCTGACGCTCCCAGGTGTTGAGCGCGAACGCCCAGATGAAGGAGTCACTCCCCGAGCAGAAGCCTGCCGGCACCGGGAAGGTATTGATACCGACCGCCCGCAGATCGGGCATCGGCGACTGACCGCCCCGCGGGCCCTCTGGCAGGTTGGGGCTCGTCGCGAGCAGCGCGAAGGCGTCGTTCTGAGCCGTGCCGACACCGATGTTGTTGAGGCTTACGGTGTCCTGGCCGCCCTTGAGGTTGAGCACCTGACGCGCCACCACGTCGGCCGCCTGTCTCGGGATGACGTGCCAGGCCATTTGCAGGACCTGACCGTCACCATCGAAAATCAGATAGCCGTCGTATTCGTTGAGCGTCAGGGCGGCCCCGTCGGCCCCCCGTGATCCGGAGTTCATGAAGTTGCCCGGCAGATTTCCGCCGAAGAACTTGAACGTCACCGGTACCACGGCTTCCTTGCCTGCACCGACCCGGACCTTGTCCTGCACCTTGACTTCGACCGCGGCGCTCGCCTCATCGTCGGCGAAGCGGAAGGTCGGCACAATGGTGTAGACCACGTCCTCCTCGGAGGTATTGCGCAGGCGGACCTTGCGCTGGACCGTGCTGACGTCCTTGGAGACGTCGATGAAACCCAGTGCCAGGGCGCCATTGCCGGTGTCGTCATCCCAGGCCACGACCGGAGATGCCGCAGCCGCGTCGACGCGCACCTCGCCACCGCCGATACGGGTGATCGGCGCGAGCGGCGAACCGGCCAGGGAGACTTCGTTACTGATCATCGTCTCGCCGGTCGTCATCAGCCTGGCCTTGACCTCGGCCGGCGTCAGGTCCGGATAGGCGTCGAGCAACAGAGCCGCCGAGCCCGCGACCATGGGCGCAGCACCGGAGGTGCCGCCGAAGGGGTTGGTCCCGGTGCCGGTGCCCGATGACGCGGACACGGATGCGCCCGGGGCACCGATCTCGGGCTTGATGCCGGTGTAGTAGTTGCTCGGACCGCGGGATGAGCTGCTCACCATGCTGCCGATAAGAGGCAGTCCCGAACCAGGATCGAAACGGACGACCGTCTCAGGCAGCCCGGCCTTCAGCGTGAACCCGTCCACCTGGCTGATCATGTAGCCGGGTACGGTGATGGGACCACCCGGATCGGCGAATGCACCGTTGAACGGGGGATCCGCCGTGTTCTGGGCGATGATGCCCACCAGCCCTCCGGCATTGCCGATGTTGAAGATCTTGGTGGTGAAGAAGCAGCCACCGCGATCGACCAGCACGATGAAGCCGCTGAGTGACCCGGGCGCGAACGGCGCACAGCCGTCGAGGTTGGCCCCGGCCCCGTCGCCGTACAGCAAGGGCGCTTCGATCGGGCCGGCCAGGGGCGCCGACCAGGTCTGATAGACCGCAGCATAGAAGCCTGCGATCCCGGGAGGCGCAGTGACCTCCATCAGGGGCTGGAAAGCGCTCGGCACATGGGTCTGGGCGACCGATAGCGCGGTCGGTGCGGCCGCGGGTGTGCCGGTCACGTAAGGCTTGTCCGCGCTGTTACCGGCGGAAGCTACGGTCAGCACGCCCAGCGCCGTCGCGGCGTCGACCGCAGCGGCCAGGTCGTCATCGAAAGGCTGGCCGTAGTTGGATCCCAGCGACATGTTGATGACGTCCACCGCATCGGCGGGATCGCCGTCGCCGTCCGGGTCGACGGAGAACTCCATGCCCTGGATCAGCGCGATGCCGTTGCAGGCCGGCGAATAGGCCGCACAGGTCTTGACCGCATATAGATCCACGCCGGGGGCGACGCCGGGGGCGCCGGGCGTGATGCCGCCGACGATGTCGGCCACATGGGTGCCGTGTCCACCGAAGGTGATCAGGTCGTTGGCCGGGATGGGATCGGGATCGGGTGCCAGCGGGCCGAACGGCCAGTCTTCGCCGACGAAGTCGTATCCGGCGACGACCTTGGCGGTCGGAAACAGCCCGTCGAGCGTCGTATGCCGATCATCGCTTCCGTTCGGGGCGGTATCGGTGCCATAGGCCGCGATGTAATCGGCCACCAGGCCGGAGCCACCGAAGGCGATATGGGTATAGTCGATGCCGCTGTCGAGGACGGCGACCTTGATACCGGTGCCGTCGAAACCGGCATTCTGCAGCGCGGTCGCACCGATGTAGGGCACAGTCTCGGACAGATCCATCTGGTAATGACGGACCCTTTTGACGTACATCACGTCGGGATCCGCGGCCAGATCCGCCAGCTCCGAGGCGTCGACCTCGGCGAAGACGCCATTGAGCACCAGCTGCGTGCGGGCCAAAACCTTCATGGACCCGGCCTTGCCGGCACCACGGACGAGGAAGCGGTCCTGCTGGGCACCGACCTTGGCTTTGTGCGCCCGGGCGTCGAGCCCCGGGTTAGACTTCCGCGCCTTGCCCACGGAGGGTTCCGTGAGGCGGATGAGCACCGTCTGCATGCCTTCGGCGCCGCGCAAATCGGCCGCCAGCCGCAGGCCCTCCTCCTCCGCCACGTAGACGGGGGCCGGTAGCCTGAATTGCTCGACGGCCGCCGCGGACATCTGCGAACGAGCCGCCGCCCTGTCCCCGGGCGGCGCCGCGGACGCGGCTAGTACTACCCCGAACAGGGCAGCACCGATAGCGGCGATTAATCTTGGATGTGTCATCTTTCGATCTCTCCAAAAAAGCGCTCGCTTTGCGCCTCCGATGAGGGAGAGGTCCGATTCGTCAGGCCTGGATCAAGACGCAAAAACGAGCCGGACAACCCGGATTCCCGCGGGCTCTGGAACTCACATAGGCGGGGAAACCCGGGTTGCGATAACTTGGCTGACACAAAGCGCGGTATTTCGGGGCCGCGCGGACGTTCCCTCTCGGTGTCCCCTATATATAGACAAGGTTCACCGTCCCTGCACGAG
>CBDTYJ010000290.1:0-3568 GCA_965364575.1 uncultured Gammaproteobacteria bacterium | reverse complement strand
CGCTGAGCCATGAGCGCAGCGGCCCGCTGCGGAACCGGACCAGCACGGCGTAGGCCAGCCGCAGGGCCAGCAGCGCCGATGTGAGCGCGGTCCATCCGACCACCGCCACGAATCCCCAATCCGCCCGGCCCAGCGCGAACCCGGCGGTCAGCAGGATGAGGCAGGGGTTGCGGCGGGCAGTGATCAGCCGGAACCAGGCGTCCAGCGGGCGCCAGCTGAACATCTCGCAGCCGAGGAACAGCTCGAACGCGCCCTCGACCACCCGGCCCAGCCAGTAAGCAACGACGACGATCCAGCACAGGGCAGGTTGGTCGAGACCGAGCACCGGCGAGAATCCGCTCAGGGACAGACCCCAGAAAACGTACCAGAATGGCGGATGGATCACGTCCATGCCGTGGTCCATGACATGTCCGATCCGGCTGGATGTCACCGTGACCCGGGCAAGCTTTCCGTCCACGGTGTCCAGATAGGTCATGAACCACCCGAGCGCCAGCCCAAGGCCGTACTCGGCCCGCCAGAACAGCCAGCAGACCGCCAGCATGAGCAGCAGGCTCAGGCCGGTGACCGCATTCGGCGTGATGCCGAGGAGGGTACAGAACCGGACGCCGGCCCGGGCCGGGCGCGGCCACAGCCACTTGGTCACCAGATCGGTGATCCCTTTGTAGGAATTGCCGTAAAGCCGATCCTCGAGCGCCTGGCGGCGATCTTCCGAGATCCGCTCGAGCAGGGGCGCCTCCGATCGACGCAACTTCTGATCGAATGCCTGTAACTCCGATGGATTCATCGCGGAGAGGCCGCTGGCTCCAATCGTTTCTTCGCCTTGCAGAACGCGCAAGGCGGTCTGCAGATGCGGCGGATCGACGACTGCCGCTGCCGCTTCGGTGGCGCCGCCGGTTACCAGCAGGGTGTTGGCATGGCGGGCCAGCGCGGCGAGGGTGCGGGTCTCGAACAGGAAATCGGCGCGCATCAGCAACGCGGGTTTGCCGGCGGAAATTGCCCCCGGATCATCCACCAGCTCGATCCCTTCGACCTCGCCGATCTGTCTGGCGATCCGCTGGCGCGCGGTGAGGCCCCAGAGCCTGGTCGCCGACTCACCCAGCACATAGGCAGAAGCGTTGTTCATGGGCGGTGACCGGTCTGGCCGGGCCTGGCTCGACAAAGTCGGGGAGTGCGCGGATTATAATTAGACACGCCGAACCTGGCAAAGCACCATTGGATCGCGGATGCGTCTGTTACACCTCACCGATCCCCATCTGACTTCCCTTGAAAAACAGTCGCTTGCGGGCTTGAATGCGAAGCGATCGCTGAGTTTTCTTTCGTGGCGCCGGAAGCGCAGGTTCCAGCATGCGCCCCATGCCCTGGAGCACGTGACAGAGGCGGCCCGGCTCGAGGGTGCCGACCAGGTCCTGGTCACCGGGGATCTGACCCACATCGGCTTGCCGGAGGAGATCCGCGCGGCCAGGCTGTGGCTAGAGAGCCTCGGCGCGCCGGCGGGCGTGATGCTGGTGCCGGGGAATCACGATCTCATGGCCCGGGATTCGTGGGGGCCGGTGGCAACGAACTGGAATGACTATCTGCATCTGCCGTCAGATCTGGCCGGTGGCGGCATCCACGACGCCTTTCCGGTGCTGCGTGAGGTCGGCGACCTGGCCATCATCGGCGTCGCCTCCGCGCACCCGACCCCCATCCTCATGGCCAGTGGCAGCCTCGGCGACGGGCAGATGCGGCGGCTGGAGGAGATGGCGCGCGGCGCCCGCCGGCAAGGAAAATTCTGCTGTCTTCTGATCCATCACCCGCCTGTCCCGGGTATCGTGAGCCGCCGTCGGGCGCTGGTCGACGCGGCTGAGCTGGAATTGTTGCTCGAGCGCCAGGGCGTCGATCTGGTCCTGCACGGCCATACCCACCGCAATGAAGAGGTCGCGGTCGGCGGGCGCATGATCTACAGCACCGCCTCCGCGTCCAGCGTCACCGCTCACGCGCCGGCGGCCTATCGCATCATCGACGTGGAGCGGGATGCGGAGGGCTGGCGAGTCGAGATGACGCTCAAGACTCTGGCGGGCGCCGGACCCGGCGACTGGCGCATGGATGTCGTGGAGCAGACCCGCTGGCGCAGCAGTCTCTGAGCCGCTATCGGATCCGGCGCAGAGCGTAAAGGGCAGCGACCAGCAGCAGGGTGTCTGGCGCGAAAGCCGCCACGACCGGGTCGAATTCGTTGAGCAGGGCGAGATTGCCGATGATCTGTTCGGCCAGATAGAAGACGATGCCGATACTCCCGCCGATGGCGACCCGCTGTCCGACCGACACGCTACGCACCGAGCCCAGAACGAAGGGCACCGCCAGCAATGACATGGCGATCAACGCCAGCGGCAGACTCATCTGCTGCCAGAAGATGAAGCGATATCGATGCGTATTCAGGCCGTTGCTGTCCAGACGGCGGATATATTGGAACAGGTCGATGGGCGACAGGGCTTCGGCGGGCTGGATCAGGCTGGACATCTGCTTCTCGGACAGGACGCTCTGCCAGCGCAGGGTCTCGAGGCGCCGCTCCAGGGCATGGTCCTTGCGCAACTGGCTCTGCCTGACGCCATGCAGCAGCCACTCCTCCGGGCTCAGTATGTCGGCCCTCTCTGCCTGGGTGAGCTGGCCGAGCCGGCCGTTCGTGTCCAGCTCGTAAATCTCTATTTCGCTGGGCACGCGACCGAATTGCACGCTGCCGATCCGGATCAGCTGGTTGCCCGATCGGGTCCAGAATTCCGTGCTGAAGCGGCGGTTGCCACCGGCCGCCTCGGTATATTGCTTGCTGCGGAATTGCCCGGCTTTCCGCTCCCATTGCGGGATCGCGAGACTCTGCAGCACGATCACGGTCGCGATCAGAATCAGCGCCACCTGAGCGACAGGCCACGAGATACGCTGTGGAGACATACCCGACGCCCTGACCGCCAGGACCTCGCGGTGGTTCGCCATGGCGCCCAGCCCCATCAGGGCCCCCAACAGGGTCGCGACCGGCAGGATATCGATGGTCCGGCGCGGCATGGTGAGGATCACGACCTTGATGGCGTCGATGGCCTGGAAAGCGCCCTTGCCGACGTCCTCCAGTTCTTCGCTCAGGGCGAGGAAGCTGAACAGCCCGACCAGGAGTATCAGTACCGGAACGATACCCTTGGCGAAACTGCCAGCGATGTAGCGGTCAAGCAGCTGCATGTTGCCTCTTGCGCCGCAAACGCGCCTTCCATCGACCCCAGGGCATGAACGCGATGACCACGGCCGCGCCCAGGATGCCCGGGGCCCACCAGATGCTGAACGCACCGCCCTGTTCGACCCACGTCCGGGCGACGTTCACCAGATTGAAATACAGGGCATAGACCAGCAGCGAGACGAGGAGACCGGCGTAGCGCCCCTTCCGCGGCTGGCTCCGGCTGAGCGGCACCGCCAGGATCGTCAGCAGCAGCACCGACAGCGGCGTCGACGCGCGCCACTGGAATTCGGCCCGGTCGTCCGGATCGGACGAATGGAAGAGCGTGATCGTGTCAGCCGTCTTGGTCTTGTAGCCGACCGGTTCCGGCGCCTT
>CBDTYJ010000289.1:0-3576 GCA_965364575.1 uncultured Gammaproteobacteria bacterium | reverse complement strand
CAACGAGCAGCCTTCCTGGAAGTCCACGAAGATCGTGTAGTTGGCCTCCGCCCAGTCTATGTTCTCGTCGAATTCGAATTTCAGCTCCGCGCTCTGCCCCGGCCCGAGGCGGCGGCGGTCGACGTCGTCGTGCCAGTCGTCGGTGATCTGTACGTACGGCGGTGCCGCCGCTGTGTTCCAGATGTCGGCGCCGTCGAACTTCACTTTCTTCAGGGTGCCGTTGACACTCGGCCAGGCGATGGACAGTGAACCGAGGGTCACGGCGGACGTGCCAGCATTGGTCAGCGTCCAGCGGAACTTGTTGTTCTCGAAGATGGTGTCGCCCGCGGCCAGTGCGCACGCCGAGGAGGTTTTGACGGTGGCGTCCTCGAAGACGCGACGAACGTCGGGCATGGCGCGCAGCGCCTCCACCTGGTCGGCGGTCAGCGTGGCGCCCACCGCGCGGATGATACCCAGCTCATGGGTCACGGCCCCGCCCACAGCCTCCACGGCCAGGGCGGCCTGATCCACGCTGGCCGACTGCACGATATAGCCGGCGCTGGCCTCGGTCGCGGAAGCCGGTTCGGGCGCCGGTGTCCGGATTGCGCATCCGGCAACGAAGGTCCCCAGCGTCACGCCCAGCAGGAGGGATCGGAGCCTATGAAGTCTGTTCATTCCATTTCGCCTCTGGTTTCGAGCCACGACCGCAGGGGCCGTGACCGGATGTTGGGCATATTTCAGCAGGCGGCGAGGATTTAAGGGCGTGCGTAGCGCGCTGACGGGGCGCGTCGGAATGTGAAGTCGGTCACATAATAGAGGGGTTAAATCGGGGAATCCCGAGCATCGCCGGCGCCGACAGGCGGGCTCGCAGCCGCCCCATCGTGTGGTCCGGCCGCCCTGCAGCAGGCAGATCAATCGCCCGGACGAGTGCGCCGGTCCGGTCCCCGCGGCTGGCTTCAGACAGGCCGGGCTAGCCGGCCCCGGATGCCTGCTCCATGACCTGGCGGATCATCTGGACGATCTGCTCGTTGCTGCGGGCGCCCTTTTGCACGATCTGCTCGACCCGGCCGCTGAGGATACGCCGATCGTCTTCGGTGAGATCCTTGGCGGTCAGGACGATGACCGGCACGCCCTTCCACTCGGGGCTCGAGCGCATCTCCAGCAGGAAATCGAAGCCGTCCATCACCGGCATCATCAGATCGAGCAATATGAGATCAGGCTTCTCCCGGCCCAACTGGTCCAGCCCTTCCCGGCCGTCGCCGGCTTCGGCGACCTGCCAGCCAGCCTTCGCCAGCGACCGGCTCATCATCTCCCGGATCGCCTTGTCGTCTTCGATAACCAGCACCCGGCCTGGTTTGCCGGCGACCAAATACCGGGACAGGGCGTCGTGCAGGCGCTGCCGATCCACCGGCTTGGTCAGATAATCGGTTGCCCCGAGCGAGTAGCCCTTGCTCTTGTCGTCGACCATGGTCAGCATCACCACCGGCACATCACGCAGGACCGGGTCCGCTTTCAAAGCGCGCAGCACCGACCAGCCGTCCATATCCGGCATCATCACGTCCAGGGTGACGGCCGCCGGCCGGATCTTGTGGGCCAGACGCAGGCCTTCCTCGCCGCTGGCGGCGGTGGCCACCTGGAAGCCGTCCTTGCGCAGGAAATGCGCGACGATCTCGCGGGCCTCCGGATCGTCGTCGATCACCAGCACGGTGCGCCCCGCAGCGGACGCCGCCAGCACCTCGGCTTCCTGCTCGCCGGTCACCCGGGCCACCTGAGGCGGCGCCTCGGCGTCGGCGCCTTCGAGGACGGCCGGTACCCGAATGGTGAAGGTCGAGCCCTCGCCGGGGATGCTGGAAACGGTCAGATCGCCACCGAGCATCTGGCAGAAGCGACGGGAGATGGGCAAGCCCAGACCGGTGCCACCGTACTCTCGCGTGGTCGAGGCATCCGCCTGACTGAACTCCTCGAACACATGGTCCAGCTTGTCCTGAGGAATCCCGATACCGGTATCGATCACGTCGATGTTCAGCCAATCGCCACCGGCCTGAGCGATGCGCTCCGCGCGCAGAGTGATGGTGCCGTCATGGGTGAACTTGGCGGCGTTGGACAACAGGTTGAGGAGCGCCTGTCGCAGCTTGGTCATATCCTGGCGAGCCGTCCCGAGTTGACCGATCCGCTCGATCACCAGCCGGTTGCCGTTCTTGTCGATCAGCGGCTGGGTGGTGCCGGTAACCTGGTCGATCAGCGAATCCACGTCGATGTTCTCGGCGAAGACCTCCATCCGGCCGGATTCGATCTTCGACAGATCCAGCACGTCATTGATCAGCGAAAGCAGGTGATTGCCGGCCTGATTGATCTTTTTCAGGTCCGGGATGAAATCGTCCTGGCCCGCGTCCTCGGCCTCCTCCATCAGCATCTCGCTGTAGCCGAGGATGGCGTTCATGGGCGTGCGGAGTTCGTGGCTCATATTGGCCAGGAACGCCGACTTGGCGGTATTGGCATGCTCCGCCGCTTCCTTGGCCGCGGCCAGTTCTTTCGCCACCCGGTTCCGCTCTTCCAGGTCCAGCACCAGGCGGATCGTCACCGCCAGGCCTTCGTCGGCTTTTTCGAGCCAGGCGCGTTCATCGTCGCTCGGGGCATCGAGGCTGCCCAGTTCCAGGACGCCGACCACGACACCATCGTGAATCAGCGGATAGATGAGCAGATGACCCAGAGACACCTTGCCCAGGCCCAGGGCCAGCTGCGCGTACTCCGGCACCGGATCCACGGCAACCGGTCGGGCATCTGCGACCGCCTGACCCAGCAGTCCCTGGCCGGCGGCGAAGCGCTGGATACCGCCTTCGGCGGGATAAGCGTAGGCACCCTCACGGACGAACGTGCTGTCGTCTCGGAGCACGAACAGGGCCGCACATTGAAGATGGAGATTGTCGACAAGCTGGTGGACGATCACGTCCGCCAGGCTGGACATCTCTTCCTGGCCGCGCAGCTGGTCGGACAGTCTGTTGAGGGCGGTTTCAATCCGGCGCTGGCGCTCGGCGTCCTCACTGAGCGCCTTGAGCGCCGCTTCCGCTTCCTGCCGCTCGGTGACGTCGCGCATCGAGCTGGCTACCAGCAGGCCATCCTCTGTCTCGATCGGGCTCAGGCTGATGTCGATCGGGAACTCGCGGCCGTCGCGCGCCTGGCCATAGAGCTGCAGCCCCGCGCCCAGAGGCCGGGTGGAAGGACTGTCGAAGAAGGACCGCAGCATCTGTGGATGCCGGGCACGGAAACGGTCGGGGATCAGACGCTCGACGGGGGTTCCCACCAGCTCCTCGGCGGGATAGCCGAACATCTGCACGGCCTGGTGATTGGCCAGCACGATCTCGCCGCCGGCATTGACCACCACCATGGCGTCGGGCGCAGACTCCAACAAATTGCGGAAGCGCTTCTGGACTTCCTCGATCCGCTGCACCATGGGTCTGGCCATTCGCAGCATCAGCAAGCCGCCGAGGAATACGACGATCGCGGCGACTCCCATCGCGCTGACCGCGGCCGCCATAAACGGAGCGCGGACCTCGCTCATGTCCATCTTCGCGACCAACCCTAGATTCAGCTCCGTGA
>CBDTYJ010000288.1:0-3608 GCA_965364575.1 uncultured Gammaproteobacteria bacterium | reverse complement strand
GCGCAGACGCCGGTCGCAATCGTTCCCGAGGCGCCGGGGACCGGCCTGGCATTCGATCTGCTGGTCGCGGCGTTGCTGCTGCAACTCATCCTGCTGGCGCTCGCCGCCTTCCGCATCATCCGGCTGCGCGAACAGCTCCGGGCGGACCGGGATGCGACGATTTCGGCGCGCAGCGAAGCCCGCCAGATCCGCGAACGCATCGAGGGCCTCAAGGAGGCGGCCGATGAGGAGATCCGTCAACGCACCAGCAGCCTGCTGGAGCAGAACCAGGAGCTCAGCCGACATCGCGACGAACTCGAGCAGATCAACGCCCGGCTGCGTGAGCTGGTCAAGAACGACCCGCTCACGGGACTGGTCAACGGCGCCCGGTTCACCGAGCAACTGGAGGCAGAGCTGCGCAGGTGCCTGCGCGTCGGCAAGCCCCTGACCGTGCTGATCTGCGACATCGACAATTTTCGCGGATTCAATTCGAGCCACGGCGAGGAGCGGGGCGACCTGCTGCTACAGAGTCTTGGCGGTAAGCTGGAATCCCTGTTCCGCCGCGGCGGAGATACCATAGCCCGGCTGGGTTCGGATCGGTTCTCGGTGCTGGCCCCGGATACGGACTACCGGGCGGCCGTCGAATATGCCGAACGGTTCCGCCGGGATGTGGAGAACTGGACGATCACCGTGGAGGGCGGGGAGGACATCCCCCCGGTCACGGTCAGTATCGGCATCACTGTAGTCGGACCCCAGAGCCCGCAGCGCACCCGCCGGGTACTCGAGCGCGCTGCGCTGGCCCTCAGCCTGGCCAAGAAGAAGGGCGGCAACCGCGTGTTCGGGGACCGTCTGCGCGGCGACGCCAGCAGATCGCAGCCGAAAGAGGTATCGAAGAAAGGTCGGAAGCGCTCCGGGGCGGACAGCCACGACACGAAGGACGCCAGCCCGGACGCACCGGCAGCGAGCGGGAGAAGCGGATGAAGACGGGTCGCAGGATGATCATCGTCGATGAAGACGGAGCGCAGGCGGAATTCATCGCCCGCATCGCCCGGGATCATGGCTTCACGCCCGAACACGCCGCTGACAGTGCCGCTTTCCGCGACATTTACACGCCGGACACCGAAGTGATCATCCTCGATCTCATGCTGACCCGAGTGGATGGCGTGGAGATTATCCGTGAGCTGGCTGACCTGGACTGCGAAGCGGCTCTGATCATCAGCGGCGACGCGGATCGGCGCATACTCAGCGCTGCCGAGCGTCTCGGCCGGGCCCGCCAGCTGAGGATCGCCGGCACCCTGGCCAAGCCGGTCGAAGAATTGTCGCTGCGCCGGCTGCTGGACGGGCAGGTCGTGAAACCGGGGCCGGAAAGCGAGCGGATCAACATCCAGGTGGCACAAACCGAACTCCTGCAGTGTATGGAAGACGGCTGTGTCGAAGTCCTGTTTCAGCCCAAGGTCAACGTGCGCAGCCTGGAATTCGTTTCGGTCGAGGCGTTGGTCCGCCTCCGTCACCCCAGCCATGGCATCCTGCAGCCGGAAGCCTTCCTCGCCATGGCGGAAGAATCGGGTCTGATCAGCCGCATGACGCGCTCGGTGCTGCTCAACGCCCTGGAGCAGGCGGCCGGGTGGCGGGAGGCTGGACTGGATCTGGATGTGGCGGTCAACATTTCGCCGCTGCTGCTCACCGACCTGGCCCTGCCGGAGACCTTCGTCGAGCTCAGTTCACGATTCGGTATCGATCCCGGCCGCGTGATCCTGGAGATCACCGAAAGCTGGCTCAGCGAGGACGCGCTTGTGGCGCTGGATATCCTCACCCGTTTGCGCATGCAGGGGTTTCAGTTATCCATCGACGATTTCGGCACGGGCTATTCGACCATGTCCCAGCTGAACGAGCTTCCCTACAGCGAGATGAAGCTCGACCAGACCTTCATCCGCAATGCCGCCAAGGATCGGGAGGCCCGGGCCATCGTCGAGAGCAGCATCGAACTGGGCCACAAGCTGGGGATGAAAGTGGTCGCGGAAGGGGTGGAACGGCAGGAGGACTGGGACCTGATCTCCGAGCTTATGTGCGACGAGGGACAGGGTTTCTTTATCGCCCGGCCGATGCCGTCGGCCGAAGTCCCGTCCTGGCTGCGGCACTGGAACGCCTGTCTCGGCCGGGACTGACTGCCCGGCCGGCCAGATCGCTTCGGATCCCAGGAGCCGCCATCAGGCAGGCAGCGCGCTGATGGCCGCGGCCCGACCCATCTGGCCGGTGACAAGCCCGGGCCCGGCGGGGCACCCTTATCCGGCACCTTCGGATCACCTGTCGGCCCATGACGACCCCCGGTCGGGACAATCGCGAGACCGGCGAGGCGGACCGGGACGTTCCGGCGAGGAATGGGGACCGGACGACTGGCGCCGACGTAGATCATGAAAAAAGTCGGGCCCGGCTTGACAACAGCCAGATACTTACTTATAAGTAAGTAACATTAAATCGGACCCGAGCTCACCACTCAACTCAGACAGCCGCTCATGAAACAACGCACCGACACCCGGGAACGCATTCTCGACGCAGCCGAGCAGCTGCTTGCGACCCGTGGCTATGACGGATTCAGCTATCACGACATCGCCGAGCCGCTGGGGATCAAGAACGCCGCCGTTCATTATCACTTCCCGGCCAAAGCGGACCTGGGTGTCGCCATCGTCCGCCGCTACCGGGAGATGCTCAAATCGGCCAGCGACGAGTTCATGAAATTTGGCGGCAGCGCACGCCGGCATCTGGATGCGTACCTGGAGATCTTCATGGAAGAGGCCTGCGAGCACAGGACCATGTGTCCGATGGGCGTGTTGACAGCTGACTACTTCAGCATTCCTGAGACCATGCGCGAGGAAGGATCCAAGCTTGAGCGGGAAGTCTTCGCCATGCTGATCCGCGTGCTGGAGGTCGGTCGCGAACAGGGCGAGCTACGCTTCGCGGGTGAGCCCCGGACCAAGGCCGTGATGATGATGTCGATGCTGCAGGGCGCGCGTCAGCTGGCCCGGATGATGGGCCCCGAGGTTCTGGCGACCGCCATCGATGAACTGCGCCGAGAACTCTACACGGCGCCATCCACGGCCGCCGCCTGATTTTTTTTGGCCTGGGCACTTACTTATTAGTAAGTTATAGAGAGATCACGGACCGGCAGTCCGGTCCCCGATGGAGGAACCAACCATGAGACCCGTATCCATGAGCACAACCCCCCTGAACGCCACCGAGGCGATCTTGTCCGACTCGCTTCAGACCCGCATCGAGCGTGGACGCTCGGCCTGCATGCGGCTGACCCTGTCGCTGGCAATGGTCGTCCCCGGCCTGGCATTCGCAGTGGGACTGTTCTCCCTGTTCCGAATCGCGGGCGCCGACGCGCCCCTGGCCCCGCTGGCGGCACTGGCCGGGACCGCCACGCTCGCTTACCTGGGTACGGCCTTGTTGTCCGCCAACGCTCTGCGGGCCGCCCTGGACCTGGGCGCCGGGGTGGCAGCCATTGGACTGGCGATGGCCGGCTACGATGCGCGGACCGTCGCTGCCGCGTTCGTCGTCCACGCCCTCTGGGGCACCCTGCGCAGCGCCATCGGCGTGCGCGAGGCGCCGCACCTGATCAGCAACTGGAC
>CBDTYJ010000287.1:0-3630 GCA_965364575.1 uncultured Gammaproteobacteria bacterium | reverse complement strand
AGAAAGCCGCTGGCGGCATCGCTGCCAGGCGCATCCGCGTCCACGATCGTGTCCGCCAGTCCGCCGGTACGGCGGGCGATCGGCGGTGCGCCGTAGCGCTGGGCATACATCTGCACCAGGCCGCACGGTTCGAAGGTCGACGGCACCAGCAACGCGTCGGTCCCGGCCATCAACTGATGGGCGATCTCTTCGCTGAATCCCCGGTGATAGGCGACGCGGCCGGGGCAGCCCTGCTCGAGTTCCTTGAGCTGGATTTCGTATTCGGCATTGCCGCTGCCCACCGCCAGGATCATTGCGCCTTCGTCGACGATAGCCGGTATGGCGTCGCGCAGGGCGCGCCAGCCCTTCTGCGGTGTCATCCGCCCCAGCATGGACAGAAGCGGCGCATCGTCTTTCGCGTCCAGGCCGAAGCGCCCGAGCAGCGCCTGCTTGTTGGCGGCACGGATGTCCAGATCTCCGGCATCGTAATGGACCGGGATGAGCGGATCGCTGGCCGGGTCCCACAGCCGGGTGTCGATGCCGTTGAGGATGCCGCTGAGCTGATCGTCCCGCATGTGCAGCAGGCCTTCCATGGCGCAGCCGTACTCCGGCGTCTGTATCTCCCTGGCATAGGTTGGACTGACGGTGGTGATCTGGTCGGCGTAAAACAGCCCCGCCTTCATAAAGCTCAGATGTCCGAAGAACTCCAGCCCCTCCATGTGGAACGCCAGCGAGTCGATGCCCAGGCCTTTGCGTACCTTGCGATCGAAGTTGCCCTGGAAAACCAGATTGTGGACCGTGAATACGGCAGCGGCCGTCGCCTCCGGATCGAATTTCAGATAGGCCGTGGCCAGGCCGCAATGCCAGTCATGGCCGTGGATCACGTCCGCCCGCCAGCCGTCCGGACTATGCGGGCCACCGAACATCGCGGCTACCTTGGACAGCACGCCGAAGCGGGTGCAGTTGTCCCAGAAGTCGCGGCCGTAATGGTCGCTGTAAGGGTTGCCGGGCCGATCGAACAGATGTGGACAATCGATAAGGTAAATGGGGACCTTGCTGTCTGGCATATGGCCCATGAGCAGACGCACCCGGTCGGCGGCGAGCAGCGGGCGGAACCAGCGGCTGACCGGTTTGGCGCCGACTTTTTGCGCCATGCCCCGGTATGCAGGCATCAGCAGACGGGCATCGAGGTCCAGGTCGCGCAAGGCCTCGGTCAACGCCGGTGTGACGTCTGCCAGACCGCCGGTCTTGATCAGGGGCTGGACCTCGGCGGCGGCCTGCAGGACCTTGAGATTTACAGGCATCGGATGCTTCTCCGGCCGCGGTGGCGGGCACCGTTGGAGCGAGCGTGGGTATCATGAAACTGTAGCACAGGCGGACAGGGGTTTCGTGGGTTAAGCTGACGCGCAGCTTGCTTTATAGTTCTATGAGGCGGCGCGGTTTCGACCCGCGCCGATTGGTACCCCGATCTCAGCGAGTTGTCCCCGATGCGAATCAAGAAGCCCGGCCGGTATGTCAGCAGCCTGACCCGCGAAACCCTCGCCGTAATCCTCGCCGGGGGCCGCGGATCGCGGCTCAAACAGCTCACTCTGGCCCGGGCCAAGCCCGCGACGCCCTTCGGTGGCAAGTACCGGATCATAGACTTCCCTCTGTCGAACTGTGTCAACTCCGGCATCCGCCGGATCGGCGTCATGACCCAGTACAAGGCACACGACCTGATCCTGCATCTGCAGCGTGGCTGGGGGCATTTCCGCGGCGAGTTCGGCGAGCATGTGGAGATCCTCCCGGCCCAGCAGCAGATCGATTCATCGTGGTACAAGGGCACCGCCGACGCTGTCTACCAGAATCTCGGATACCTGGGGCGCCATCAGCCCGAATACGTCCTGGTGCTGGCCGGGGACCATATTTACAAAATGGACTATGGTCTGATGATCGCCCAGCACGTCAACGACGGGGCAGATATCACCGTCGGCGCGGTGGAGGTCCCGATCGACCGGGCGAGGGAGTTCGGGGTCCTGTGTCTGGACAGTGATCACCGGATCGTCAGTTTCCTGGAGAAACCCGAGAATCCGCAGCCGATGCCCGGCCGCGAGGGCGTCGTGCTCGCCTCGATGGGTATCTACGTCTTCAGTTTCGAATTCCTGCGGCAGTGCCTGGAAGACGATGCGAGGGACGAAAAATCCTCCCATGACTTCGGCAAGAACATCGTGCCCGGCGCCCTCGAAAGCCATCGGGTGATGGCTTACGTGTTCCAGGATGACGAGACCGGGACGCAGAAATACTGGCGCGACGTCGGCAACGTGGACGCATTCTACGAAGCCAATATGGAGCTGAACCGCTCCGAGCCGGAATTGGATCTGTACGATACGAGCTGGCCGATCTGGACCTACCAGGAACAGGCGCCGCCGGCCAAGTTCGTGCCCGACAGCGAGGGGCGCCGCGGCATGGCGATCGCGTCGATGGTATGCGGAGGTTGCGTCATCCACGGCGCCACCATCCGCAATTCCGTGTTGTTCACCAATGTGCGGGTCGAGCAGTCGTCGACACTCGAGGGAGCGGTGGTGCTGTGCGACGCGCAGATCGGCGCGAATTGCCGTCTGCGCCGCGTGATCGTCGACGAGAATTGCAATATTCCTGACGGCACCGTGATCGGTGAGAACCACGATGAGGACCGCAAGCGGTACCTTGTCACCCGCCGCGGCATCGTGCTGGTCACGCCCGATATGCTGGCCGGAAATCCGCCTCAGGAGGGCGACGTCGCGGACGTCAGCCCCTTGCCGGTGGGGCGATATGCACGTTGAAGCTGATACTGACCCGGTCCCGGTCGCTGCGATTGACCTCGACCCCGTGCTCGAGCCATGAGGGGAACACGTACATCCGGCCTTCCTCGGGGAGCATGCGGGCCTCGTTGGCGGTGAACACGGTCTCCGCCGTGATCGCCGGCCGGATCATCAGGCTCATGATGCGCGGATCACGGAAATAGATGCTGCCGCAGTCCGGGGGAATCTGTATGTAATAGACCCCGCTCAGATGGCAGTTGGGGTGGATATGCACCGCGTTCGAGGCGCCGGGGTCGCTGATGTTCACCCACGCCTCCAGCTCGAACTCCAGGTCCGGATGGAAATTCTGTGATTCGGCGATAGTGCGGGCGACAGCCAGGATGCGGTCGTTGATGGGCTGGAATTCGTCTATATCCTGGATGTTGTTCCGGCTCTGCCATCCCAGCTCGTTGGTCTTCCTGACGCCTGCCGGGTTTTTCTCTCGCAACCAATACGCCAGCCGAAGCATCTCTTTGTTAAAGGCGTGGCGGTCATCGAACAGCGTGGTCCACACCAGGGTCGGGAACAGGGGGCGGGCGACTATCTCCATGGCCGGTGTCCGTGGCTGAGGCTTCAGTTGGCGGGGAGCGCAGAGTAGCCGCGGACTCCGGGCTTGTCGAGGCCGGGGCCGCCACGGAAAACGGAATTCGGCCTTTGATGGCCTCTGACAGAGAACGGAGTTGTCCCTATGCGTATGCAGTCATTCCCCTGGTCGTTTCGAGCGGCCCTGACCGCCTGCCTGGTGCTGCTCGCCCCACCGCTCGCGGCCCAGGACAGGCCGGCATGGGTCGAACAGAGCAATCTCAACACCCGCTACGTGCTGGAACAGATG
>CBDTYJ010000286.1:0-3725 GCA_965364575.1 uncultured Gammaproteobacteria bacterium | reverse complement strand
TCGAATTCACGCACCTCGAGGTAGAGCTTTCTCACCCAGATGTACTCGTAGATCGAGCCCAGTTCGTAATAACGGAAATCGATACTCGCCCGCATGTCGATGGCGTAGAGCAGCGTGGGCCAGAACAGGAACTGGTCCGATGCCCAGTTCGGATAGCCGACCAGGTTGATCTCCTGCCAGGCCAGGTAGTCCACGCCCAGGCCAAACGCGTCTCTCAGGCTCGAGGGCCCGAGGATGGGCAGCACCATATAGGGCCCCGGCCCGGCGCCCCAGACGCCCAGGGTCTGGCCGAAGTCCTCGCGCTGGTAATACATCCCCATCAGGCTTGCGGGATCACCGAGGCCGCCGACGCCCAGAGTCGAATTGACGACGAAGCGGCCGGTGCTGCGGGCCGCCGTCTCCAGCCTGAACTGCAGCAAGGCATTGCCGACATTCAGCACTTCGCGGATGTTGCGCATGAAGTTGTGGATGCCCGTGCGTAGAAGCTGAGGCAGATAGCGCTTGTAGGCCTCGGCCGCCGGCGCGAAGACGTAGCGGTCGAAGCGGGCGTTGAAGTTGTACATGCGCCGGTTCCAGCCTTCCCAGGGGTCGGACACCGAGGTGATCACGCCGCCGCCGGCATACCCGACACTCTCCAGCGTCCGCTGTGGTGGCTCCGCCCCTTCCTGGGGTCTGCTTGCGGCGCATCCACTACCGAATGCAACCAGGGCGGTCGCCAGGAGGGCGAACAGGCGAGTCGTCTTGTTCTGGTTCATCTAACGACCCTCCGGCAGGGATGCCCCGAAGAACGCGAGCATGTGTTCGACGTTCTCCCGATAGGCCATGTTTCCGCAGTGACCGCCCCGGGGCCATATCTTCGCCCGGTCGCCGAATACGTCTTCCAGCCACTCGATCTCGCCATCGGCCATGATGACATCGTCCCGGTTGTGGCTCAGGCCCACCTTGTCCGTGTTGCGGAGGTAGTCCTCGAAGCTCCTGAGCGAGGCCCGGTATTTGAGCTGCTCGGGCGTGATGGAAGGATTACTACGCTGGTAGAAAGGCACCAGCAGATCATTGAAATAATCAACGAAGGTGGTCCGTCCCGCGACGATGAAATACGGATCGACATTGGCGGTGATTTTGGCGGTGGTGCCCACCGGCACGATGTAGCCCGACTGCGTCAGGACATCGGCGACGGTGATCAGATTCTGCGCGGTGATGGCAAACACCAGGCCGATCAGCGTCGCCAGTCCGCGGTCATCGGGCCGCCGCCTCTTGTAGATGTCGTAGAGAAATTCCGGCCCCAGGCTTACGGCGCCGCGGGTGTTGGCATACTCTTCACCGAGGGCGCCCATCAGCCCGCTCCAGAACGCGGTGGCTTCTTCCGTGTTGCGGATGTTGTCCCTGAAAAAGCCGTCCAGTCGCTGGGCGGAGTTGTAGAGACTGACGGGCGGATTGATCATCAGGGCCTTCTTGAAATTGAACACCTTTTCCTGCTCGTCGAGCATGGCGAGGTATCCCGTCTGCGCACCGCCGAGGCTGTAACCGGTGACATAAAAGTCGGTGACCTCCAGGTCCTTGCTCAGCTGCTGTTCCCAGGCCATTCTCATCACGCGGTACAGATCTCTGGAATCGTCGTCCAGGACGCCGGGGGCCCGGGTATCGGAGGCGGTGACCATAAACTGGAAGGATGTGGGCGAGGGCAGGCCGACGACATGGAACCCGGCCAGATAGAAGGCCTGGTAGAGGGTCGTCATGTGGGGGCCGTGATAGCTGCTGCCGGTCCCGGCGATGACGAAGATCAGCGGCGCCGGTTTCTTCTGCGGGAAGACCAGGTAGCGCATCTTGTCGTGGTACCACATGTACTTTGACTTAGGTCTGTCCGGGAATACGGTCAGACCCTTGAGGCGGAAGGGCCGGCCCTTGATCCGCAGGTCCGGGCGCAGATTTTCCGGGGTCGAAATCACGGTGGCGGCAAACCCGTCCAGCATCGGGTAGCCGTAGTCATCTGCGTTGGCGGACGACCAGCACATGACTGACGTCAGGATCAGGAAAGCGAGCTTCTTCACGAAAGACCCCTTGGTTTTCTGTGCGAGATGATGACCGGGACGGTGCGAAGTGTAGCGCAGAATCCGTGACGGCTTAACAATTTCCGCTGGCCCTTGCGGGTCCCGTGGCGCACCCCCTGATATTGCCGACCCGCGTCCTGCTTGTCGTTGCTATGCCCTCGTGGCCTGAACGGGTCCCGCTCGAGGCCACGGCCTTCGGTCCCAGTCCTGGCCCGGCCTACCTGATGTGCTGACGCGTCGACGTTCTCCGGCCAGCCGGCGTGGCAGCGGGCTGATATGATCCCTGGGCCGGCGTAGCCCGGCCCCGATTCAGCGACTTTTTACAATGAGGCCTATCCCGTGCAGGAATCCCAAGACGACAGAATTGAAGCCTTCACTGTCCTGCCCATCTTCCCGACCCTGATCTGGGCCACCCAGGTGCGGCCGGAGGCGCGGCAGCGGATCAACGGGGCATTCATGGGGGCGATCGAGGCGGCCAAAGCGCGGCAGCCGGAACTCAAGGCGGCAGGAAAATGGCAGACGGATCAGCGTCTGCATACGCTGCCGGAGCTGGCGGAATTCAGCGAGCTGATAGTAGGCGGGGCGCGCCAGATCCTGGATTCCCACCACATCCGTTATCGGGACATCCGCATCACCGGTTGCTGGGCCAATGTGGGTTTCCAGGGCTCGCGCCACCGGCCTCACGCCCATCCCAATAACTACTTCAGCGGCGTCTACTATGTGACGGCGCCGGCCGGCGGCAACACGATCAACTTCTTCGACCCCCGGCCCCAGGCGGCGGTGATGGTGCCGCCGGTCGAGCAGATGTCGCCGATGGTGGCACAAAGCATGACGCTTGACGTCCAGCCGGGGTCCCTGATCCTGTTCCCGAGCTGGCTTTACCACGGCGTCGATGTGAACCGGTCCGCCGAGCAGCGGATCAGCGTCGCCATCAACCTCATGTTCGACCCCTATGTGGAGGACATGAGCACGCCGCTGTGGGAGGGCAATCTGAAGGTGACGCCGGACCCGGCCGGGTGACAGGGCAGCCAGGCGCGGTCCGGCGTGTCAGGACTTATCCAGGCTCTCGATGACCGCGTCCAGACCCTTGTTGCGGACGTCCTGGCCGATCAGGTCCCTGTAGTAGGTGACGTAGGACAGCCCCTCGACGATGACGTCGAACACCTTCCAGTTGCCGTCCACCCAGCGGGTGCGATAGTTCACCGGTACGCGTACGCCGTCGCCGGTCTTGACCTCGGTCTTGACGGTGACGAAATCCTCGTCGAGCCGGATCAGCCCGGTGTGGGGGAAGATCCGGACCGTGTCTTCCCGGTATTGCAACAGTCCCCGTGCGTACTTGCGTACGAGTGATCGATACAGGGCTTCGGTGAACCGTTCGCGCTGGTCCGGCGTGGAGCGCGGCCAGTAGCGACCCAATACCAGCCGGCCGGCGTAGGCCACGTCGAAGTTCGGACGCAGGATCTCGTCGACCACCTTGTACAGGGACTCCGGATTGGACTCCAGTTCCGGCCGGCGACTCTTGACCACCACCAGCAGTTCATCGGCCGTATCCTGGATGATCTGGTGGGGGCTGGGGACGGCGGCTATGGCCGCGCCGGAAATCAGGCACAGGAAGGCTGACGCCAGTATTCGGGTCCAGGGGGTCAATCGAGTCTCCGGAAGATTCGCTGCTCGCAA